>DATJEJ010000124.1:0-6076 GCA_035496795.1 Candidatus Omnitrophota bacterium | reverse complement strand
ACCTCCGCGCCGCGATCGAGGGAGAGCTCACGCTCGCCCCCGGGCGCGTGGCGCCGGTGCCGACGGGCATCCGGATCGAGATTCCTCCCGGCTACGAGGGGCAGGTGCGCGGCCGGAGCGGCCTGGCGCTCCGGCACGCGGTGGGAGTGCCCAACGCTCCCGGCACGATCGACGCCGACTACCGGGGCGAGGTGACGGTCCTCCTCGTGAACTGGGGCACCGAGCCGTACACGGTGCGCCGGGGGGACCGGATCGCGCAGCTCGTCATCGCGGCGGTCGCGCGGGCCCGCCTGGAGATCGCGGAATCGCTCACGGAGACGGCGCGGGGCGCGGGCGGCTTCGGCCACACCGGCCGTTGAGGCGCGCCCAGCCCGGGCGGGAACGGGCCGCGGGAAGCACGGGTTCCTAACGGTACGATGCCCGACCCTTCCGGCCGCTCCCTCTCGATCGCGATCCTGACGGCCCTCGCCTGCGCTCTGGGGGTTTTGGGCGTTCTGGGCGGGCTGGGCGCCGCCGTGCGCGCCCAGACGACCGCGCCGGATGCGATGGCGTCGGCCGCCGTCGCCGATTCCCTGGGCGCCGGCGTCGCGTCCGCCGACACCTCCGGCTTCGGCCCCTACATCACGGCGGAGGAGCGGAAGCGCTTCGCGCGCGTGCCCTGGCGGATCGGCGAATACTTCCAGTTCTCGATCGACTGGAACGGCTTGAACGGCGGCTCCAGCCTGATGCAGGTGCAGAACCTCCACACCATCGACGGCCACCGCGTCTACCGCATCGTCACCAAGGCCGAATCCAACTCCTTCGTCTCGCGCTTCTACAAGGTGCGCGACCGCGCCGAGTCGTTCATCGATGCCGAGTCCCTGATCTCGCGCCGGTTCGTGAAGCACCTGCGCGAGGGGGGATTCAAGCAGGACATCGACGTGCGCTTCGAGCAGGAGCAGAAGAAGGCGGTCTACGCCGGCGGGCCCACCGTGGACGTGCCGGCGCAGGTGCACGACGTGCTGTCCGCGTTCTACTACGTCCGCACCCGTCCGCTGGCGATCGGGAGCTCCTTCACCATCCCGACCCACGACAACCGGAAGTCGTACGAGATGGAGGTGAAGGTCCACAAGCGGGAGCGGATCGAGGTCCCGGCGGGGAAGTTCGATTGCATTCTCGTCGAGCCCGTGCTCAAGTCCGAAGGCGTGTTCAAGTCCAAGGGGAGCATCTTCGTCTGGCTCACCGACGACGAGCGGCGGATCCCGGTGCTCGTGAAGAGCAAGGTCCCGGTCGGCTCGATCTCGGTCAGCCTGACCGACATGCGGCTCTCGTTCGAGCGCACGAAGTGAGGAATCCGCTGGATCCGAAAGCGGGGCGCTCGCGCTACGAGCGGATCGATCTCCGCGGCGTGCGCACGGTGCCCGTGGACAAGCGCCCGAGCAAGGTGCGCGTGGAGCAGTTCGCGCCGGCGCCCGATCCGGCCGCGCCGATCGCCTCCCTGGACCAGTTCCTTCCCGACCTCCTGACCGGGAGCGCCCTCCGCGAGCTCTTGGAGCGCTGGGTGCTGGCGCGGACCGCCGGACGGCCCGCGGTGGCCATGATCGGCGGGCACGTGGTGAAGACCGGCGTGCAGCGCCCCCTCCTCTCCCTGATGGAAGCGGGCGCGTTCAGCGCCCTGGCGATGAACGGCGCGGCCGCCATCCACGACTTCGAGATCGCCTTCTTCGGCGCGACCTCGGAGCCGGTGGAGGAAACGCTCCTCACCGGTCAGTTCGGGCTGGTCGAGGAGACGCCGATCCTCATGAACCAGGCGGTCAAGGAGGGGGTGAAGCGCGGGCTGGGGCTGGGCGAGTCGCTCGGCGAGTTCATCCTCGACGCCGAAGCGCCGCACGCATCGCTCAGCCTGCTGGGGCAGGCGGTCGCGCGCGACCTTCCCGTGACCGTGCACGTCGCGATCGGCACCGACACGATCCACCAGCACCCCTCGTTCGATCCCGCCGCCACCGGCGCCGCCACCCACGCCGACTTCACGATCTTCGCGGCGGCGCTCCGGGAGATCGAGGACGGCGTGGTGTTCAACTTCGGCTCGGCGGTGATCATGCCGGAGGTTTTTCTCAAGGCGCTCTCCACCGTCCGGAACCTGGGCCATCCGGCCGCCCGCTTCGTCGCCGCGTCCTTCGACCAGATCCGCCACTACCGCCCCGAGAAGAACGTGCTGGAGCGGCCGCTTCGCGCCGGCGGCAAGGGGTTCGCGTTCGTGGGCCCCCACGAGCTCTGGATCCCGCTCCTCGCCGCGCTCTACTTGGGACGCGCGCCCCACGCGCGATGACGCGGCCCCGGGCGTGGCTGACGCTCCTGGGGCTCGCGATGAGCGCCGTGGCCGTGGCGCTCCTCCTCCGCTCGATCGACGCGGCGGACACCTGGCGGCGCCTCCGGAGCGCCGATCCGCTCTGGTTTCTCGGCGCCTGCGTGGTGACCACGGCCAGCTACGTGGTCCGGGCCGTGCGCTGGGGCGAGCTCCTGTCCACCGCCAGGCGCCCCTCCTTCCGGCGCCTCTTCTCCGCGACGATGATCGGTTTCCTGGCGATCAACACCCTGCCGGCCCGCCTGGGAGAGCTGGTCCGCGCCTACGCCCTCTCCCGCTCGGAGCGGATCTCGACCGCGACCGTCCTCGGCTCTGTCGCCGTCGAGCGTCTGCTCGACCTCGCGGCGCTGGGTGTTTTCTGGTCGCTGTCGCTCGGGGTTGCCTCCCTGCCCGCCTGGTTCCGGTGGAGCGGATGGATCACGCTGGGGCTCACGGTGGGCGCGGCGGCCGGGTTCTGGGCGCTGCACCGCTTCGGCGGCTGGCAGGCGCTGGGCGCGGAGACCGGCATCCTGCGCCGCCTTCCGGAGAAGCCCCGGCGCGTTCTGGGGGCGGCCATTCCGGCGTTCGGGGAGGGGGTGCGCAGCATCGCGAGCCCCCCGATCCTCGTCCGGGCCGGCCTCTTGACGGCCGCGGTGTGGATCGTGACCGCCGCCGTCTTCCTCATGACCGGTGCGGCCCTGGGCATGAATCTGCCCCTCTGGGCCCCCTGCCTCATGGCGTTCATCGTGTGCGTGGGGATCATGGTCCCGTCCTCACCCGGCTTCGTCGGGGTGATGGAGGGGGCCTGCGTCGTGGGTCTTGGCTTCATGGGGGTGGGGGGACCCGAGGCGCTGGCCTACGGCGTCCTGTACCATGCCACCCAGCTCATACCCCTGGTCCTGCTCGGGACCTGGTATGCCGTGCGGGAACACGTGGGGGGAGAGGTTCTGCACGGCGTCCCCGAAGCGCCGCCCTCCGCCCAACCGAAAAAATAGGCGACACTGACGCCCTAAGTCGCTACCCCGCCATAACTGTAAAGCTTTTTTAGTTGACTCCGGGTGGCACCATTGCTATACTGGGTCTTGCAATAAATCCGCGCTCAGAGGGCACTTAGGGCAGGCAAGTACCGCAATGGAGGGAGGATGGAGTCGTCCCACCCGAGGACGAATGCCATTGTCGACGGGCATGGCTTCCATCTCGTTGCATTTACTACCCTCGTTGCGGCTTTGAGTTTCACGCCCTGGGTCGTCGCCGCGCAGCCGGGCGAGCAGCCGTGGGGGCTGCTCGCGTTTCGCATTGCCGGCTACGTGGCGCTCGCGGCGGTCGCTCTCGCCGGCGCGCGCGGAGCCCTATCGTTCAGCGGACGCAGCTCGCGCGCCGCACTGGCGGCCATCGCGATCGTGGCGGTCGCGGCCTTGTCGGCCGCTCTATCAGTGCACCGGGGCAAGAGTCTCGAAGCCATGCTCAACGGTCTCGGCATCCTGGGCTTGTTCCTCGCGGCAGCGGTCTTGATTCGCGGCGCTCGCTGGATCCGCGCCGTCGCGGTGATCGAGGTCCTGGCCGCCGCGTCGGTCGCGCTCATGGGCATCGCGCAGCACTTTCGGCCCGATCTCGTGCCGGCCGAGAGCAGCTATCCCGGACGCGCCCTCGGCCCCCTTCGCTCCTTCGGCCAGCCGAACCGCTTCGGCGGCTTCCTCATCGCCTCGATCCCTCTCGCCATCGCCCTCGCCTTCGTCGCCCATGACCGCGTGCTGCGCTTCGTCCTCTTCGCGGCCGTTCTCGCGCTGGCGCTCGCTCTCGTCTACACCTACTCGCGCGGCGCGTGGCTCGGCCTTGGCGCCGGACTGCTCGTCCTGGCCGCGCTCCTCGTCCGATGGCCCTCGCTCCGCCCCGAGCCTGTCCTCGCGGCCTTCGCGGCGGCGCTTCTCGTGATTCCGATCCTCCTGGCCCTCCCCTCCATCGCGGGGAGGCTCGCGTCGCGTCCCGCCGGGGCGTCCTGGAATCTCCCGATCGATCCCGAGCGCGAGGGAAGCGGATCCATGCGCCGGGCGGTCTGGTCGGGCGCGCTCGCGGCCGCTTCCCATCGTCCGGTCCTCGGCTGGGGCGTCGGGGCGTTCCTCGAAGGGTACGACCGCTCCAAGAGCGCGACCCTGAAGCGGCTGGAGGCCGAGGGCGGCCGCACCGCGGACCAGGCGCACAGCTTCTATCTCGAAACGCTCGCGGAGCGCGGCGCTCTGGGTCTCGCCGCGTTCCTGCTCTTCTCGGGGCTGGTTCTGGCCGGGGGACTCGCGGCGCTCGGAACGGGCGCGCCGGCCGACGCCCGTCTCCTCTCGGCCGGTCTTCTCGCCTCGCTCGTGGCCCTTCTCGCGCACGCCCTGCTCGAGGACAACCTCTCGTTCGCCGCGCACGGCGCGGTCTTCGCGGCGAACGCGGGACTCCTCGCGGCGGCCGCGCCGGGCAGGAAGCGGGCTCTCCGGCTGCGCGCCCCCGGCGTTCTGGGTCTCGCCGCGGCGCTCGCGGCCGGCGTCCTGGCCGTTCTGAGCGCGTTCGGCGCTTCGGCGGCGCAGGCCGGGGGGCAGGCCATGAGGTCCGGCGCGGCCGAAGCGGCGCTCGCCAGCTACGAGCGCGCCGACCGGCTCTCGCCGTGGAACGACGCCTACGCGATCGGCGCGGCGCACGCGGCCGAAGCCGCGGCCGTCGGAGGCGCCGCAGGCGAGCGCCTCGGCCAGGCCGAGCGCTTCTATCGCGGCGCGATCGCGGCGAACGGCAGCGATCCGGTCACGCGTCACGAGCTGGCGCGGCTGTACCTGGCGCACCCGGACCGGTTCGGCGCGGACGGTGGGCGCGCCGCCATCGGAGAGCTCCGGGCGGCGCTCGCGCAGAACCCGTACTACGCCGAGATCCGGAACGACCTGGGCGTGGCCCTGCTCCGAAGCGGCGACCTGGCGGGCGCGACCCGCGAATTCGAGGCCGCGTCGCAGGGGCGCCGCGCGTTCGTGGACCCGCTGCTCAACCTGGCCGCGCTCGCGATCCAGCGCGGCGACCGCGCCGAGGCGGCGCGACGAGTCGGAGAGGCGCTCGCGCGCGATCCCGGCTCGGAGCGCGCCCGTGCCATGCAGGAAGAAGTTTCCAGAAGCACCCGGTGAACCGAGGCCGCGCGCCGCGCGGCCGTGAACGTTTTTGAGGAATGATCGAACCCATCAGGAACAGAGCGAGAGGAGGTGAGCAGCCGGCCGTTTCGGTTGTGGTCAGTCGGAAACACTGAAATTTCGCACCCGCGTCCAAGTCTTGTGGTTCGTTTGAGGGAGGACAAGCAATGCGCAACCGAGCTTATCTACTGGTCGCTCTCCTCGGGCTCGTGACCTTGGTGGTCGCGCCCGGGTTCGCGGCGGCAGCCCAGGTGTCTCTGTCGGGCAGCGTTGCGGCGCGCGCGGCGGCGGTGTCGGGGCCTGTGATCAGCGTCACGCCGTTGAGCCATGATTTCGGGATCGTGAACGTGGGGAGCATGCAGACGTTCACGTACACGATCAGCAACACCGGCGACGCCACGCTGAATATCAGCGGGTTCATGGCGTCGGCGCCGTTTTCGGCGGGGAACCTGGGTTCCTCGATGGTGGCGCCGGGCGGGAGCACGACGTTCGACGTGACGTACGCGCCGACGGCGGGCGTGAACACGTCGGGCATCGTGTCGGTGAACAGCGACGATCCGCACGGTCCGTTCTCGGTGAACGCGCTGGGTGAGGGGAACATGCC
>DATJEJ010000123.1:0-3041 GCA_035496795.1 Candidatus Omnitrophota bacterium | reverse complement strand
CCCGCGGCCAGGTGGAGCAGCGTGCTCTTCCCCGATCCGCTCGCGCCGACCAGCGCCACCGTCTCGCCGGGGGCCACGTCCAGCGAAACCCCTTCCAGGACGGGACCGGCGCCGCGGGAGGGAGCCCAGGCGACCTGGATCAGGCTGAGGAGCGGCGCGCCGCGCCGTGGGACGTCGGGCGCGAGCGGCTCGTGGGCGCCGCTCCCGTGCTGGAGGGGGTTTCCCTCGACGTGGCGCCCGGGGAGGCGGTCGCGCTGGTTGGCGCGAGCGGCTCGGGGAAGAGCACGCTGCTCCACCTGGCCGCGGGCTTGCGCGAGCCCTCCTCTGGCCGCGTGGAGCGCGCCCTCCCCACCGTGAAGCGGGTGCCCCCGGTCATGCTCGCGCTGGAATATCCCGAGCGGCAGCTCTTCGCGCGCACCGTGGCCGAGGATGCGGCCGCGGCGCTCTGGATCGAGGGGGTGCCGGCCGACGAGCGGGCGCGCCGCGCCGAGCGCGCGCTGCGCGAGGTGGACCTCGATCCGGAGCGCTTCGCCGAGCGCGCTCCGGGCACGTTGAGCGAGGGGGAGAAGCGGCGCGCGGCGCTGGCGTCGTTCCTGATCGAGCCTCCCCTCGTGCTCCTGTGGGACGAGCCGACGGCCGGGCTCGACCCCGAGGGACGCCGCGCGCTGCGTACGGCGCTGGCCCGGCTGCGCGACCGGGGGCGGGCGATCCTCTTCGCGAGCCACGACCTGGATTTCGTGAGCGCGGTCGCCGACCGCGTGCTCGTGCTCGGGCGTGAGCCGGGCGGCCCGGGGCGGATCCTCGGCGGCGGTGCGCCCGAGGCGGTCTGGGACGACGCGTCGCTCCTCGCCAGGGGCAGCCTGCCCGTCCCCGAGTTCCACGCTCTCGCGCGCGCGCTTCGCGAGCGCGGGTGCCTCCCGCCCGGGCGCGTGCGGGACGGCGACGCGCTGATCGCGGCCCTCTCGAGGTCCGCCGCGCCGCTCGCGTGGTGAGTGGATCCCTCTCGTTGACTCCCCGCCCCAAAGGCGATAAGAAGGTGGCCATCCACCCTATGGCGTCACACCCGCTTCGGAGGCCACCCATGAAGCGTTTCATCGTGCCGGCCATCCTGGCCGCGCTCCTCCTCACCGCCTGCGCCCACGTGGACTATGTCGGGCGGTCGTACAACCCCACCAGCCATGTCGACCTCTTCTTCGACGAGCACGAGGTTCGGGATCCCTACGACGTCATGGGGCAGGTCATCGCGAGCGCGAACGACCTGGTGAGCGCGGAGAAGCTGCAGGCGAAGATCATCCAGAAAGCGCAGGACAAGGGCGCCGATGCGGTGGTGATCACCGGGATGGATCGCTACAAGAGCGGCGAGAGCACCACCTACAACGAGTCGACGAAGGAGCGGCGCCGGCGGACGGAGACGTCCGGATCGAGCACGACGACGAACATGAACGAGAAGGAGATCCGCGCGCTGTTCCTCAAGTATCGGAGCCGCTAGCGCCGCGCCGGCGGATCAGTCCGGCTTGACGTCCACCATCGTCCAGCGGATCTTCCCGCCGGATTCCACGTCGTACTTCAAGATGGCGTGCACCAGGATGTGCCCGTCCTCGCCCGGCGCGTAGACGTAGCCGCCGGGCAGCAGCACCACGCCGTCGCGGTCGTAGAACCCCATCGTCCCGCCCAGCACGCCCTTCGCCGGAATCAGGGAGCCGTGCGCTTCGAGGTCGGAGCGGAGCTGGCTCACCGGATCGGTGAGCCCCGCGCGGCGAAGCGCCGCGATCTCGTCGGCCGACAGGAATACGCCGCGCTCGCCGGCGCCTCCGGCCCGCATCGCCTTCGCCGAATCGAGCGCCGCGCGCGCCTGCTTCAGCGTCTCCTCGGCGCGCCGGTGCTCCCGCTCCGCGCGTCCCCAGATGAAGACGAGCGCGACGACGAGGGCGATGACGAGGTAGGCGAACCGACGAACGATGCCCATGGCTAGATCCCTGCCGATGGCCGCCGGTTTTCCGCGGAACTAGTCCTTCCAGCGCGCGATGAAGATGTTCGTTTCGTGGGAGGCGACGTCCGCGCGGTTGGAGGCCCAGACCAGGAAGCGCCCGTCGGGGCTGAAGTGGGGGAAGCCGTCGAAGCCCGGAGCGGTGGTGACCTGCTCCGCCTTGCCGCCGCGCGTGTCCATGAGCCAGAGATCGAACTCGCGCGGTCCCGCGGCCCCGGAGTTCGAGGCCCAGATGATCCGCTTCCCGTCGGGATAGAACGTGGGGCAGAAGTTCGCGGCGCCGTTCTGGGTCAGCTGCTTCACTCCGGTGCCGTCGGCGCGCATGACGTAGATCTCCAGCTCGCCCGGGCGGATCAGCCCCTTCTTCAGCAGATTCTGATAGTCGGTCAGCTTCTCGCCGGTCGGACGGCTCGCGCGGAAAACGATCTGCGAGCAGTCGGGGCTGAAGAAGGCGCCGCCGTCGTAGCCCGGCGTGTGGGTCAGCCGCTTCACCTGCCCCGCCTCGTCCATCAGGTAGAGCTCCAGGTCGCCGTCGCGCGTCGAGGTGAAGACCAGCTTGCCCCCCCGGTGGCACCAGGTGGCCTCGGCGTCATAGCCCGGCGAGTTCGTCAGGTTCTTCGCGTTCGACCCGTCGGGATTCGCCTCCCAGATGTCGTAGCCGTCGTAGATCGCCCAGACGTAGCCCTGGGACATGTCGGGCGACGGCGGGCAGGAATCGGATGCGGCTTGAGTCGAGGAGTAGACGATCCGGTCGGCTTCCGGGTAGTCGAAGTAGCCGCAGGTGGTGCGCCCCTTGCCGCTCGAGACACGCTTCATGTCGCCGGTTTCGAGGTCGAGCACGTACTCCTGGTCGCACTTCGCGCCGCGCGGCGTGGAGTGCATGATGAGCTTCTTCCCGTCGGGGCTGAAGTAGGCCTCGGCGTTCTCGCCGCCGAACGTGAGCTGGCGGATGTCGGTCAGGTGGCGCTCGCCGGCCGCCGGGCCGGGTGCGTACGGCTTGCCCGCCTTCACCACGAAGTCGTCGCCCGGGCGTCCGAGATAGAAGGAGTCCACC
>DATJEJ010000122.1:0-15050 GCA_035496795.1 Candidatus Omnitrophota bacterium | reverse complement strand
CTCGAAGTCGATGGCGCGCGCCACCACGTCGCGAGGAGCGAGCTCCTTGAGCCGGTGGTAGCGCTGCATGAACCGCTTCCCGTCCAGCGTGAGCAGGTGCGCGCCCTCGCCGCGGACTGCCTCGGAGATCAGGAACGACTTCGCCTCGGGGTGGAACAGGCAGGTCGGATGGAACTGCATGAACTCGAGGTCGGCCGCGGCCGCGCCGGCGCGAAACCCCGCGGCCAGTCCGTCCCCGGTCGCGATGTCGGGATTCGTCGTGTACAGGTACACCTTGCCCGAGCCGCCCGTGGCGAGCACCGTCGCGCGGGCGCCGATCGCCTGGATCGCTCCGCTCTCGCGATCGAGCACGTAGGCGCCCCAGATCCGGTCCTTCTCGGGAGCGCAGCGGCGGCCGCGCATCTTGGAATCGAGGATCAGGTCCACCGCGATCTGATTCTCGAGGATCGAGATCCGCGGGTGCGCGCGCGCGAGCTTCAGGAGAACTCGTTCGATCGCGTGTCCGGTCCGATCCTTGGCGTGCACGATGCGCCGGCGCGAATGTCCTCCCTCGCGTCCCAGCGCGAGCCGGCCCTCCGGGTCGTGCGAGAATCGGACCCCCAGCCCCATCAGCCGGAGCACCTCGCCGGGCCCCTCCTCCACCAGGACGCGCACCGCCTCGGGATCGCAGAGCCCGTCTCCGGCGACCAGCGTGTCGCGCTCGTGCAGCGCGACCTTGTCGTCCTCGCCGAGCACCGCGGCGACGCCGCCCTGCGCGTAGTTGGTGTTCGATTCCTCCGCGTGGACCTTCGTCACGATCAGGACGCGCGTCGTCTGCGCGGCATGCAGCGCCGTCGAGAGGCCGGCGATGCCGCTGCCGATGACGAGGACTTCGGTTTCGAGCTCGTTGTGGCGTCGGGGCACGGATTCCTCGGGTCAGGTCGCGGCGGCCGCCGCCGCCCCAGAGGGGGTCGCGATCGGTTCGCCCCCGCAATTCGTGCGGACCGGCCCCGGGGCGATGCCCGGCAGGCGGTCCACCGGATCGAGCGGCACCAGATCGGTCCGGAGCGCCAGCACCGGGATCGGCGGATCGGGAGGAAGCGACCAGCGGTACTCGTCCTTCTCCGTGACGATCGCCGCGGCCGCGCCGCGCCGGGCCGCGGCCCGCATCAGCTCCCGGAGCCGGGCGGGGTCCACCCGGGCATGATCGGGAAAGGCCGCATGGGCGGCAATAGCGATTCCCGCCCCCTGGACGAAGCGCTCGAGGCGCGCGGGAGCGCCCACCGCCGAGAGGAGGAGGGCCGGGCCCGCAAGGGCCTGCGCGGCCGGCTCGGGGCGCGAGACCGGGACGCCCGCGCGCGCCAGGCCGAGCAGCACGCGGCGAAACCGCGCGGCGCACGCGATGGGAGCGAACCGGCGCGCCCAGGCGACCACGGCGTCCGGAACCTCCTGGTCCGCGCGCTCCAGCACGAACGCGAGCACGTGGGCGTCGCCCAGCGTGCGCGGGGGCCGCCGGAGCGGACCCGCCGGAAGCTCGCGCCCGTTTCCGGCCGGGTGTTCCGGATCGAGCACCACCCAGAGCGCGTTCCACGCCAGGGTCCCCTGCTCCCATCCGTCGTCCAGCACCGCGGTGCGCGCGCCGTAGCCGTCCCGGGCCAGGAGCGCCGCGCGCCAGCGGTCCCGCCCCGCCACCACGGCGACGCACGAAGAGAGCGCCGCGCGATGGGCGGCCGCCTCGTCCCCGAACGCCTCCGCCGCGCGCGCGAGCGGATAGCCCGCGAAATCGGGCACCGCGTGCGGCTCCTCGCCGGAGCGGCTCCCGCCGTGTCCGCGCAGGAGGAGCGCCGCGCGGCCGTGCGCGCCGGCGCGCGCGGCGATCCAGCGTGCGAGGGACGACTTCCCCGTGCCCCCCACCGTCAGGTTCCCGACCGCGATCACGTCCACGCCGCTTACGAGGCGGCGCGTGGCTCCGGCGCGCCTCCGCGCGCGCGAGGCGGCGACCTCGTAGAGCGCGGCGGCGGGACCGAGCGCGAGCGTCCAGGGAACCGTGCCGCGCGCCCCCGACCAGGAGGACTCCACCGCTCCCGCCGCCCCGCGCCCGAAGCGGCGCGTCACGGAACCAGCCTCCAGGCTTCGAGGACTTCCAGTCCGCGGCGCGCCGCGCCGCCCAGCGATCCCGCGGCCCGGAGCGCCGCGGCGCTCCGCGCGGCAAAGCCGGCGTCGCGCCACCACGACGCCGCGATCGCCGCGGCGGAGGCGGCGTCGGGGGCGATGGCGGCGCCCCCCTCCCGCGCGATCGCGCCGAGCGGGCGCGCGACGGCGTCGTGGTGGGGCCCCGCGATCACCGGGCATCCGCGCGACGCAGCCTCGAGCGGCGTGTGACCGCCGTACGGGGCGAACGTGCCCCCCACGATCGCGAGGCGCGCGTGGTCGTAGGCCTCCGGCAGCTCGCCGTGGGTGGAGAGGATGGCGACCCTCGTCCCGGCTCCGCCGGCGGCGCGGGAAAGCCACGCCGGCAGGGTCTCGACGGCCCGCTCCGCCTCGCCGCGCTCGAACACGACATAGCCCGCGCCGGCGAACAGGCGCCGTGCCCGGGCGGCGCCCTCTTCGTGACGTGGAGCCACCACGAGGAGCGGGCGTCCCGATCCAGGATCAGCTCCCGCACGATTCCCTTCCTCCGCACCGATGCCGCGAAGCGCCTCCGCGATCGCGAGCGCCGTCGCCTCCTCGCCCGGCCGGAAGCTCCCGAACACGACCGCGGCGCGCTCCCCTTCGACGGGAACGGTCGCGGGCGAGGGGAAGTCGGCCTTGAGATCGCCCATGACGCGCACGCGCGCCTCCGGAATTCCGAGCGCGCGGAAGCGCGCGGCGGCCTCGTCGTCCTGCGCGAGCGCGAACACGCCGCTCCCGAGGAGGGCGGGGCCGGCCACGCCGAGCGCGCGGAGGCGCCGCTCGGTGCGGGCCGTGACGGTGCCGCTCACGAAGGCGACCGCGACGCGGGCGCGGCGCGCCTCGAGGATCAGGTTGGGCCACACTTCGGTCTCGACGACGTCGAGCCGGGAGGGGCAGGCCGATTCCAGGAGGGCGCGTAGGGTCTGGGGGAGATCGAGCGGCGCGATCCGGGCCGCCACGCGGCCGGACATCTCGCGACGCGCGCGCTCCAGCCCCGTCCTCGTGCGCGTGGTGAGGAGGAGCGGGGGGCGCACGCCCCGGTCCACGAGCGCGTCCACCCACCGGCGCGCCGCGCCCACTTCGCCCATGGAGGCGGCGTGCACCCAGATGCTTCCCGCGCTGGCGGCCCCCTCGGCGCTCGCGCCGGTCAGGGCGCCGCGCCAGGCCCCGTCGGCGCGGCCGAGTCCGGCGGCGGCCGGGAGCACCAGGCCGAGCCCCCACGTGAGGCCGCGGTACACCGCGAGGCCGGCGCCCATCACGCCCCGGCTCCGTGCGCCGCGCCCGCCGCGGCCGGGACCTTGCCGCGGTCCACGAACTCGATCAGCGCCTCCGCCGCGCGGTCGGCCGAGCCCCCGCCGCCCAGGAGCTCCGGCAAGGGGGCGAACGCGGCGCGCTGCGCCTGGCGGCGCGCGGGCTCCACGAGCAGCGGTGCGGCGGCGCGCGCGATCTCGATCCCCGTGGCGCGGTCCTGGATGCACTCGGGAGCGGCATCGGCTCCGACGACGATGTTGGCGAGCCCGACGCGCGGCAGCCGGACCAGGCGCCGCGCGATCTCGTAGTTGAGCAGCCCGGTGCGGTAGACGATCACGAACGGCGCGCCGATCACCGCGGCCTCGAGCGTGGCGGTGCCCGAGGCGACCAGCGCCAGATCGGCCGCGGCAAGGAGCGGCGCCGACGAGCCGGCGACGCGAAGGGGGCGCACCGCGTTCCACAGGGACGCCGCTTCGCCGCGCGCCGCGGTCTCGGCGACCGGGCCGGCATCGCTCACCGCCACGCGGACCGGCTTCTCCCACCCGCCGGCCAGCCGCGCCGCGGCATCCAGCATCGGCGCGAGATGGCGGCGAACTTCCCCGACGCGGCTTCCCGGGAGGAGGGCGATCAGCGTCGCGTCGTCCTCGATCCCGAGCGCGGATCGCGCCTCCGGACGCGCGGCGGGCGGCGGCGCGAGCGCCCCCGCGGGGTGCCCGACCCAGCGCGCGGCGATCCCCTCCCGCGCGGCGATCGCTTCCTCGAAACGGAAGAGGAGCAGCATGAGATCCACGTCCTCCCGGATCCGGCGCACGCGGCCGTAGCCCCATGCCCAAACTTGGGGCAGGACGTAGTAGACCACGCGGCGCCCCATGCGATGCGCGGCTCGGGCCAGCCCGAGATTCAGCCCGGGCGAGTCGATCGGCAGGAAGATCGCCTCGGGGTCCTGCTCCAGGAGACCGATCACGGAGGCGCGCGCGCGGCGGATGGCGGGGAGATGGCGGATCACCTCGGCGAATCCCATGACCGCGACCGATTCCATCGGCGCGGCCGCGAGCACTCCCGCTTCGCGGAGCGCGGGGCCAGCCAGGCCCGCCGCCTCCACGCGCACGCCGCGAGCGCGAAGCGCGGCGAGGAGGGCCGCGCCCAGCCGGTCCCCCGAGGGGTCGCCGGCCGCGATGACGAGGCGCGGGAAGGTCAGACCGGAACGCTGGGGCCGGTCGGTTCGCTCCGGACGGGACGGTGCTCGACCTGCCGGCGGACCCGATCGGCGACCCGCAGCGCCTCGAGCGCCGTCTCGGACTCGGCCCAGGAGCGGGCGGGATCGGCGCGAAGGGCCGTGAAATGCCGGAGCTCGGTCTCCAGCGGATCGTCGCTGGAGACCGCGATGGCGAGCGGGCGGATGCGCGCGAGCCAGTGCGCGTCCGGATTGTCGGGACCGGCGGGCTCGAGCGCGAACGCCTCCACCGTCCGGTGCAGGCAGTCGATCGAGAGATACTCGCTCGCCTCGAAGAAGCGGATCTTACGGATCTTCTCCCTCGAGATCCGGCTCGCCGTCATGTTCGCGACGCACCCGCTCTCGAAGGTGATCCGCGCGTTCGCGATGTCGATGTGCGGCGTGACCACCGGGACCCCGACCGCCTGCACGTCGACGACGCGCGAGCGCGTGGCGAGGAGCGCCAGGTCGAGGTCGTGGATCATGAGATCCAGGATCACATCCACGTCGGTGCCGCGCGGAACCGGGGGCGCCAGGCGATGCGCCTCGATGAAGCGCGGGTGCTTCAGATGCGGCAGCGCGGCGCGCACGGCGGGATTCATCCGCTCGATCTGTCCCACGGCCAGCACGGCGCCCTGGGCCCGGGCCAGCGCGAGGATTCCCTCGCCCTCGGCCGGGGTGGCGGCCATCGGCTTTTCGACGAGCGTCGCGATGCCGCGCGCGAGCGAGGCCTTGGCCAGGTCGTGATGCGCCGGCGTCGGGGCGGCGATCGAGAGAAGATCCAGTCCCGAGAGCAGCGCGGCCAGGGAATCGTGCATCGTGATCCCGAGCGCCTCCTGGGCGCGCGCCCGGGCCGCGGGATCGGGATCGAACCCCCCGACCAGCTCCACCCCCTCGATCCGCTGCCAGGCCCGGGCGTGCATCGTGCCCAGGTGTCCCAGGCCCGCCACGCCCGCGCGGAGCGTTCTCACCGGGGCGCTCCCGCCGGGACGATCAACGCGCGATGCCCCGCTCGGAGGAGCGCACGAACTCGACGAACTCGTGGATCTCGGGATAGGGCTTCAGCTCGCGCAGGATCCGGTCGAGGGCCGGACCCACGTTGAGCTGCGAGCGATAGAGAATCCGGTAGGCGCGCTTCATCTCCAGCCGGACGTCCGCGGAGATGCCGCGGCGCTCCATGCCGATGCTGTTCAGCCCGCAGGCGCGGAGCGGGTTGCCCGCCGCCTTCACGTAGGGCGGCACGTCCTGCGCCACGCGCGAGGCGCCGCCGACGAAGGCCTGGGTGCCGATCGCCACGAACTGGTGCACGGGGGTCATGCCGCCGATCGTCGCGAAGTCGTCCACGCGCACGTGCCCTGCCAGGTTCACGCAGTTCGCCAGGATCACGCCGTTGCCGATGCTGCAGTTGTGCGCGACGTGGGCGTACGCCATGAGGAGCACGCGATCCCCGATCACCGTGGCCTCCCCTTCCCCGGTCGCCGCGTTGATCGTGGCGTACTCGCGGATGGTGGTTTCCGATCCGATCTTCACGTGCGTCGGATCGCCCCGGAATTTCAGGTCCTGGGGGATGTTCCCGATCACGGCCCCGTGATGGATCTGGCAGCCGGGACCGACCACCGTGCACCCCTCGATGATCGCGTGCAGGCCCACGCGCGTTCCCGCGCCCAGCACCACGCGCGGCCCGACGTAGGCGAACGGGCCGACCACGACGCCGGGGCCCAGCTCCGCCCCGCGCGCCACGACGGCCGTCGGATGGATCGAGGGTCGCGCGCGCTCCGAATCGGGCAGCGGCACGACGGCGCCCGCGACGCGGGCCCACGTCCCCGTCAGCCGGTCGGCTTCAGGGATTGCGCTCGACAATGCTGGAAAGGAGCTCTGCTTCCGCGACGAGGTCTCCATGGACGTACGCCTTTCCCTCCATCTTGCAGATGCGCTGCTTCAGCCGGAGCAGGGTCAGCTCGAAGCGCAGCTGATCCCCGGGCCGCACCGGCTTCCGGAACTTCGCATTGTCGATTCCCATGAAGTAGACGAGCTTGTCCTTGGGGCGCTCCACCGTATTCAGGAGGAGGACCCCGCCGCACTGCGCCATCGCTTCGATGATGAGCACCGCGGGCATGATCGGATGCCCCGGGAAGTGCCCGGCGAAGAACGGCTCGTTGATGGTGACGTTCTTGATGCCCACCACCCGGTTCTCCTCGAGGCTCAGGATGCGGTCGATGAGGAGGAGCGGATAGCGGTGCGGCATGATCTTCTGGATCGCCATGATGTCCAGCTGGATCGGGCCGTGATCGCCGTTCCCCACGATCCCGCGGATCAGGCTCCCCGGCTCCTGATCCTGGATCAGGCGCTGCACGAAGCGGACGTTGGTCGCGTGTCCCGACTTGATCGAAAGGAAGTGGCCCCGCGCCGGGCGGCCCAGCAGGAAGAGGTCCCCGAGGAAGTCGAGGATCTTGTGCCGGACGAACTCGTCCTCGAAGCGGAGCGGCTCCCGGTTCATGATCCCGTCGGGCTGCACCACGACCGCGTTCTGCAGCGTTCCCCCCTGGATCATGCCGCGCGCGCGGAGGCTCTCCACGTCGCGCTCGAGCACGAAGGTGCGGGCGGGCGCGATCTCCTTCACGAAGGTGTCGGGCGTGATGTCGTACGTGGCGTACTGCGTGCCGCGGTAGGCGTTCTCGTACTCGATGGTGAAGGTGACGCGCAGGCCCTCGTGGGGAAGCGCCACCAGGATCACGCCCCCCTCTTCGTACTCGACCGGCTCCGTCACCCTGAAATACTGGCGCGCGGCCGGCTGCTCCACGATCCCGGCGCCCTGGAAGAGCGCGACGTAGGGGCGCGCGCTCCCGTCCTGCGGCTCGGGCGGCTCCTGCGCGTTCAGCGCGATCACCATGTTGTCGATCTCGAGGCCCGCGGCGGCGGCCAGGATGTGCTCGACCGTGTGCACTTCCGCGTTCCCGTTCTTCAAGATGGTGCGGCGCATGTGGTCGGTGTCGGCCCGCGCGTAGCGCGGCGCGACCGGGATCTCGGGCGTGCCGGGAAGATCGAGCCGCACGAAGCGGATGCCGGTGTTCGGGGGCGCCGGGCGGAATTCGACGTGGCAGGGGATGCCCGTGTGCAGCCCGACGCCGTCGTAGGCGACGGTGCGTCCCAAGGTCCGCTGGTTCGGCGCGCTCACGAGGAGGGCTTCGGCCCTTCCAGCTCCTCGATCCGGCGCCTCAGGGCGCGGACGGTCTGGATCAGCTCGGGGAGGTGCCGGATCGACGCTTCGATGCGCTTCGCCTGGCTCACGGGGAGCGCCGGATAGCCGAAGATCCGCTCCCCCGGCTTCACCGACTTGGAGACGCCCGACTTGGCGCCCACCTGGGCGCCGGCCCCGATCTCGATGTGTCCCACGACGCCGACCTGTCCGGCCAGGACCACGTTGTCCCCGACCGAGGTGCTTCCGGAGATGCCGACCTGCGCCACGATGATGCAGTTCCTGCCGACCTGCACGTTGTGGGCGATCTGGACCAGGTTGTCGATCTTGCTTCCCTGCCCGATCCGCGTGGTGCCCATGGTCGCGCGGTCGATCGTGACGCAGGCGCCCAGCTCGACGTCGTCCTCGACGACCACGTTCCCGACCTGCGGGAGCTTCCGGTAGATATCGCCGTCGCGCACGAAGCCGAACCCGTCGCTGCCGATCACGGCGCCGGGGTGAACGATCACGCGCGCGCCCAGCACGCACTCCTCGCGGAGGGTCACGTTGGGATGGAGCCGCGTCTCCGGGCCGATCGAGGCGCCGGCGCCGATGTAGCAGCCGGGGCCGATCCAGGCGAGCGGGCCGACGCGGGCGCCCGATTCGATCACGACATGCGGACCGATCGAGGCGGTCGCGTCGACGCACGCGTCGGCCGCGATGACGGCGGAGGGATGGATGCCCGGCTCGGGGCGGGCCTCCTCCCCCTGGAAGAAGCGGACCGCCTTCAGGAAGGCGAGATAGGGATGGGCGTTCTGGATGAGCGGCTTGCCCAGGTCGCGATGATCCTCGGCCACGATGACGGCCGAAGCGCGGGTCTGCTCCAGATAGGGCTCGTAGCGGGGATTGGCGAGGAAGGTGAGATCCCCTTCCTGGGCCTCGCGGATCCCGGCGACGCCGGTGATCTCGGTCGAGCCGTCGCCGATGACGACGCCGCCGACCACCTGGGCGAGCATGTCGAGCGTAGCCCGGATCGAAGGCCGGCCGGAATGGGAGGCATTCCCCTGGGCCGGGCGGCCTGGGGCCGCGAGGACCGGGGCGCCGGTGCCGCTGCTACCCTCCGGTGCCGCTGCTGCGTCCACGGTACGGGGTTCCGCTCTCATCCTCCGTCCTTAGCGAGCTCAAGACGCGGTCGGTCAGGTCGTACGACTTGTCTCCAAACACGACGTTGCCGTCGGCCGCGTCGAGGATCAGCGAATACCCCTCGTCGGTACCGATCACGGTCACGATGTTGTGAACGCGATCGATGATCGGCTTCAGGTACTCTTCGTTCAGCTTGGAGATCCTGCCGTTCGGCCCCCAGTTGGCTTGAACGAACGCCTCGTAATCGCCGATCTTGCTCTGCAGCTGCTTGTTCTGCTCGTCCCGCTTGGCCTCGCTCAGCATCGGACTCTGCTGATCCAGCTTCCGCTGCAGCTCGTCGATCTCGGTCTTCTTCTCGCGGGCGGTCTTGGAGATGTCCGCCACCTCGCGGTTGAAGTCCTCCTGGACCGTCTTGGTCTTCTCGTATTGCTGGAAGATCCGGTCGGAATCGATGAAGCCGAGCTTCAAATCCGCCGCGCGAACCCATGGGGCCGCGAGGAGGGAGGCGCACAAGGCGACCCAGAGTACCCCAGCCCTAACCGGATGTCGAGTCATATCCCAACCTCTTGTCTCAGAAGGTGTTGCCCAACTGGAAGTGGGTCTCCCACTGACCCCCTTCTTCCCTGTCGAAACCGTAGCCGATGTCGAATCCGACACGGCCCAGGGCGGGCACTTCGAGCCGCACGCCCACGCCCGCCGACTTCCGGAGATCCCCGAGGTCCAGGTCGCGGGTCGAGTTCCACGTGTTCCCCGCCTCGAAGAAGAGGAGGCCGTGGAGCGGATCGGCGATCGGGAACTGCAACTCGCTGGTCAGGATCAGCATCGTCTTGCCGCCAGGATAGCGGTCCAGGACCCTTCCCGTCAGCGGATCGCGCGTGATGTTCGCCCGCGGCACGACGTAGTAGTCGGGATAGCCGCGCAGGTAATCGGACGTCGTCCCGCCCAGCCGGAACCGCTCGTAGTCGGGCACCGTCGACCCGGCGAGGAAGCCTGCTTTCCCCCGGAGCATCAACGTGAACGGGGCTTGCAGCTTGCTGAAGTTGCGGAGCTCCACGGTCTCCTTGGTGTAGTGCTCCACCCCGCCGAAGAGTCCCCCGGCGATCTCGTTCCCCCAGCTAAGGCGGGAGCCGCGCGTCGGATAGAACGGGCTGTCGGTGCTGTTGCGCGTGAAGGTCAGCGTCACGCTGCTCACGCGGCGCGGCCATTTCGTCGTCCGAAGCTCCGCCAGGTTCGACGGCTCGCCCGGGCTGGCGGCCCGGATGTTCGACAGCGTCACGTCCCGCAGGTCGTAGGCGACCACGCCCCGCGTGTAGTCCGGCCACGGCAGCGGCCGCCCCAGGCGGATCCCTCCGCCCACGTCCTTCCGGTCGTAGAAGTCCAGGTCGCGCTGCGTGTTGAAGATGTCGGCCCCCAGCGTGAGCGGGGTATCGCGGAACCAGGGCTCGGTGAAGGAGAACTCGATGTTGCTCCGCTTGCTCCCCCGCTCCAGGCGGACCGCGATGCTCTGGCCGTTGCCGAACAGGTTGTTGTGACCCAGCTCCAGGAAGCCCGTGACGCCGGTCTGGCTGGAGTACCCCGCTCCGGCGCTCGCCGTTCCCGTCTGCTTCTCCTGGACCTTCAGGGTCAGACGGATGTCCGCGCTGTCGCCGGTCGGCTCGTAGTCCACGTTGACGTCCTGGAAATAGCCCAGGCCGAAGATGTCCCGCTGGGTCCGGATCAGGGCGGAGCGCCGGAAGACGTCCCCGGGGCGGACGGAGGCCTCGCGACGGATGACGTTCTCCTTGGTGCGCGTGTTCCCCACGATCCGGAGATCGGCCACGCGCGAGCGGTTCCCCTCCTGCACCTGGAAGTTGACGTCCACCACCGAGTCGCGGTCGGCGAACTTGGGATCGATCGAGAGGAAGAGGTACCCCTGCTCCTGGTAGAGCGAGTAGGCCTGCTCCAGCGTCTTCTGGACCTGGCTCTCGTTGTAGGGGGTGCCGGGGCGGATCACCGTCGCGATGTCGAGCGCCGCGCGCGGCACGGCGCTGTTCCCGGTCCACGCGACGTTCCCGAACCGGTAGCGCGGCCCCTCCCGCACGTACACGTGGAGCAGGACGCCCTTGCCGTCGGACGTCTCGACCGTGCGGATCGAATCGACGTCGGCGTCGCGGAAGCCGCGGCTCCGCATGTAGAGGCGGATCTTGGTCTCGTCGTCTTCCAGCTGCGAGGGCTTGTAGGTGCCGCTCTTCAGGAACGCGGGGGTCCGGCTCTTCATCGACTTCCGGATCCCCTCGGCCGAGAGCGTATTCGCGCCGTGCACGGTGATGCCGCGCACCTTCTGCTTCTCCCCCTCCTCGACCTGGAAGATGACCGTGACGGCGCCCGGGCCCGCGGGCCGCGTGATCGGATGCACGCGCGCGTGGCCGTAGCCCTCTTCGGCATAGGCGTCCTGGATCTTCCGGGCGTCGAGCTCCAGCGTGCCGGGATCGACGAGCTGCCCCGTCGCCACCGTGATCTTGGTCTTGAGGGTCTTCTCCTCGATCTTCTTCGCGCCGCTGAACTGCACGCCCTGGATCCGCGTCCGCTCCTTGACCTGCACGTTCAGGTCCACGCCCAGAGGCGTGGATGCGTCCTGGACGTCCACGTCGGTGAAGAGCCCGGTCGCGAAGAGACGCCGCACGCCCGCGCGCACGCCGTCGGGATCGTAGGCGTCGCCGGCCTTGAATCCGAAGGTCCGCAGGATGACGGTGGAGTCCACGTTGGCGAAGCCGGAGGCCCGGACCGAGTGGATGACCGACGGGCCGGAGAGCGACGGCGTCGTGGCCGCGGGAGGCTCGCGCAGCGGCACCGCCGGCGCCGCCGTGGTGTCGAACGGCGAAGCCGACGGCGGATTGGCGGCCTGGGCGCGCGCGCTCCGCACACCCAGCCCGAGCGTCAGCGCCGCCAGAAGGAGCGCGGCGAGACCGGGGAGCGCGGCGCGGGCCGCGAGGCCGCGGCTCCCCCTTCGGGGCGCCGCGGCTCGGATGGCGTCAGGCATCAAGACGCAAAGGTCAGCTCGTCACCGGCTCGGGATATGACCACGTCGCTGCCTTCTTTCAGCTGGCCGCGCAGGACGTGCTCGGAGAGGGGGTCTTCGATGAGCTTCTGAATGGCCCGCTTGAGCGGACGCGCTCCCAGCGCGGCGTCGAACCCTTTCTCGATCAGGAGGTCGACGACCGAGGGCTCGAACGTCACCTTGACGCCGCTCTGGCGCAGGCGCTCGGACACCTGTTGCAGCAGGATGCCCGTGATCTGCTCCATCTGCGGCCGCGACAGCGGGTGGAAGACGATCGCCTCGTCGATCCGGTTCAGGAACTCCGGATTGAAGTTGCGCTTCAGCTCCTCGAGGATCGTCCGCTTCATGTTTTCGTAGGTCGAGTCCTCGGTGCGCTCGCCGAAGCCCAGCGCGCGCTGCCCCTTGATCTGCCGGGCCCCGAGGTTCGACGTCATGATCAGCACCGTGTTCTTGAAATCGACGCGGCGGCGCAGGCTGTCCGTGAGCTGCCCGTCGTCCAGCACTTGGAGCAGGATGTTGAACACGTCGGGATGGGCCTTCTCGATCTCGTCGAGAAGCACCACCGAGTAGGGCTTCCGGCGGACCTTCTCCGTCAGCTGCCCGCCCTCTTCGTGGCCGACGTACCCCGGCGGGGCGCCGATCAGCCGCGAGACCGAAAACTTCTCCATGTACTCGGACATGTCGATCCGGATGAGCGCGTCCGGGTCGTCGAAGAGGAACCGCGCCAGCACGCGCGCCAGCTCCGTCTTCCCCACGCCGGTCGGGCCGAGGAAGATGAAGGAGCCGATCGGGCGCCGCGGATCCCTGAGCCCGGCCCGGTTGCGCCGGATCGCGCGGGAGACGGCCGCGACGGCCTCGTCCTGCCCGACGATCGACTTCCGGATCTCTTCCTCCATGCGGAGGAGCTTCTCCGATTCCTTCTCCTCGATGCGCGAGATCGGGATGCCGGTCATGCGCGAGATGACCTGCGCGATGAGGTCGGCGTCCACCTTGACCTCGGTCTCGTGCTTGATCTCGTTCCAGTTCTTCTTGTGCTCGCGGAGCTTGGCGCGGAGCTCCTTCTCCTTGTCGCGGAAGCGGGCCGCCTTCTCGAACTCCTGCTGCTGGATCGAGGCTTCCTTCTCCTTGGCCACTTCCTCGACCTGCTTCTCGAGATCGCGCACCTCCGAGGGGATCGCCGACATCGAGAGGCGCGCGCAGGCGCCCGCCTCGTCGATCACGTCGATGGCCTTGTCCGGGAGGAAACGGTCGTTGATGTAGCGGTCGGCCAGCTTCACCGCCGCGACGATGGCGTCGTCGGTGTACTTGGAGCCGTGGTGCGCCTCGTATTTGTCGCGCAGCCCCATGATGATCTGGATCGTCTCGTCCACCGAGGGGGGATCGACCATGATCGGCTGGAAGCGCCGCTCCAGGGCCCCGTCCTTCTCGATGTACTTCCGGAACTCGTCGAGCGTGGTGGCCCCGATGCACTGGAGCTCGCCGCGCGCCAGCGCGGGCTTCAGCATGTTCGAGGCGTCGATGGCGCCCTCGGCGCCGCCCGCCCCGACGATGGTATGAAGCTCGTCGATGAAGATGATGGTGTCCTTGGATTCCCGGATCTCGTTCATGACCGCCTTGAGGCGCTCCTCGAACTGGCCGCGATACTTGGTACCCGCGACCACCGCCGCAAGGTCCAACGTAACGATCCGCTTGTCCTTGAGCGTCTCCGGGACCCGGTTCTCGACGATCCGCTCGGCCAGCCCCTCGGCGATGGCGGTCTTCCCCACGCCGGGCTCCCCGATCAGGATCGGGTTGTTCTTCTTCCGGCGCGAGAGCACCTGGATCACCCGCTCGATCTCGGACTCGCGCCCGATGATGGGGTCGAGCTTGTTCTCCCGGGCCAGGGCGGTCAGGTCGCGGCCGAACTGGTTCAGCGCCGGCGTCTCGACCTTCCCCTCGCGCTCCGGCTGCGACGCCGACGGCGTGCCGCCCAGGAGCTTCAGCGTCTCCTCGCGCACCTTCTTCCGGTCCACGCCCAGCTCCAGCAGGACGCGCGCGGCGACGCCCTCCCCTTCCCGGATGAGGCCCAGGAGGAGATGCTCGGTGCCGACGTAGTTGTGGCCGAGCTGGCGCGCTTCGTCCACCGACAGCTCGAGGACCCGCTTCGCCCGCGGCGTGAACGGGATCTCGCCGATCGTGAGCGTGCCTCCGGTGGAGGCCACCATGCTCTCGACCGCCTGGCGGATGGCGTCCAGGTCGAGGCCCAGATTGTTCAGCACCGTGGCGGCGATTCCCTCTCCTTCGCGGATGACGCCCAGGAGAAGATGCTCGGTCCCGATGTAGTCGTGCTGGAGCCGGGCCGCCTCCTCGCGAGCGAGGTACATCACCTTGCGCACGCGTTCCGTGAACTTGTCATGCATCAGCTGCGAGCCTCCCGCCTCGCCCTAATTCGAGCGCACCGCATCGTCGTCGCCACCTTCGAGGAGGTGGCGGACGTAGTCGGCGCGGACCACGTTCCGTTCGCGCTGCTCCATCTCGCGCCCCGTGAAGAGCTGCAGGTGCGCCGGCTGGGTGCGGATCAACATTTCGTTCAGTGTCGGCACGTCGGTCAGCCCCTCCATGTTCAGCGCCACGCCGAAGCGCACCGCCGAGGAGAGGTTGATCACTTCCTGGGACGAGATCACGCGGCTGTGCCGCAGGGTCCCGTAGGCCCTCCAGATCTTGTCCTCGATCTGCACGCGGGCGTCCTTGACCAGCTCGTCCCGCGCGCGCTGCTCGTAGTCGATGATCTGGCGCGTCACCCGCTCCAGACTGTCGATCGTCTCCCGCTCGCTCTGACCCAGCGTCGTCTGGTTCGAGATCTGGAAGAAGTTCCCCATGATCTGCGAGCCCTCGCCGTAGAAGCCGCGCACGGCGAGCCCCACCTGGGTGATCCCTTGCAGCACCTTGCCGATCTGCTTGGTCAGGACGAGCGAGGGCAGGTGGATCAGCACCGAGGCGCGCATGCCGGTGCCCGCATTCGTCGGGCACGCCGTCAAATAGCCGAGCTCGTCGCTGAAAGCATAGTCGAGGTCCTGCGCCAATTCATCATCGATGGCGTT
>DATJEJ010000121.1:0-6498 GCA_035496795.1 Candidatus Omnitrophota bacterium | reverse complement strand
CTCGCTCCTGGGCGGGATCGCCTCGGCGATCGTCCTGGGCGTGGGAGGCGCCGCCGTGGTGCGCGGCCAGATCACGCTGGGCGAGCTGGTGGCGTTCCAGATCTACCTGGCGATGCTCATCTGGCCGATGATCTCGCTGGGGTGGGTGTCGAACCTGTTCCAGCGCGGCGCGGCCTCCATGGGGCGGATCCAGGAGATCCTGGCGCTGCCGGTGGAGGACGACGTGGAGCCGGGGACCCCGTGGCCCCGTCCTGATCGGGCCGCGCCGGACGGCGCCGCGCACGCCCACGTGCCCGCGGTCGCGCTCGAGAACGTCTCGTTCCACTATCCGGGCACCGACCGCGACGTGCTCCACGCCCTGAACCTCTCGGTCCGCGCCGGCGAGACGCTCGCCGTGGTCGGACGGACCGGCTCGGGGAAGACGACGCTGTTGAACCTGATCGCCCGGCTCTACGAGCCCACGGGGGGCGTGATCCGCTTCGAGGGCCATCCCGTCTCCGAGCTGCCGCGGGGTCCCTTGCGCCGCAGGCTGGGCATCGTGCCGCAGGAGACCTTCCTCTTCTCCGACACGATCCGCGCGAACGTCGCGTTCGGGTTCGAGCCCGGAGCGGTCCAGCCGGACGTGGACGAAGTCGTGCGCCGCGCCGGCCTCTCCTCCGACCTCACCCAGTTTCCGCAGGGGCTGGACACGATGATCGGCGAGCGCGGCATCACGCTCTCGGGCGGTCAGAAGCAGCGGGTCGCGCTGGCCCGCGCGCTCGCGCTGGAGCGCCCGGTGCTGCTCCTGGACGACGCGTTCGCGAGCGTGGATCCCGGGACCGAAGAGGTGATCCTCGACAACCTGTTCCGCGCGACGCAGCGGGCCACGGTCGTGCTCGCGACGCACCGCCGCTCGGCGCTCCTCCGCGTGGACCGGATCGTCGTGCTCGACGAGGGCAGGATCGTCGCCTCGGGCACCCACGAAGAGCTGCTCGCGCGCGGCGGGCTGTACGGCGACCTCTACCACCTGGAAGAGGTGGTGGAAGAGCTGGAGGCGCTATGAGCCGGGCGCGCCGCACCGAAGGGAGCCGCTGATGGCCGGACCCTGGGGCTCCGCCGCGGACGACATCGACGCGCAGGGCGCGATCTACGATCGGCGCCTCGCGAGCCGTCTTCTCCGCTTCCTGAAGCCGTACAAGAAGGAGATCGGGCTCTCGATCGCCGTCCTCGGCGTGCTCTCGCTCCTGGAGGCCGCCGGCCCGTTCCTGACCAAGATCGCGATCGACAAGTACGTGAAGCCCGCCGGCGGCCACGGCGCGCTTCCGGCCGACGCCGTCCGCGGGCTGTTCTACATCGCGATCGCCTACGTGGGGGTGCTCGCGGTCGCCTTCGTGCTCCGCTATATCCAGTCCTACACGATGGCGATGGTGGGGCAACGGGCGATGCAGGATCTCCGGCTCACCATCTTCCGGCACCTCGAGACCCTGACCCCCTCCTACTTCGACACGCGGCCGGTCGGACGCATCCTCACGCGCGTGACGCAGGACGTGGCGGTGCTGAACGAGCTCTTCGCGCAGGGCGTGGTCGCCGTGATCGGCGACATCTTCATGCTCGCCGCGATCGTCTTCGCCATGTTCTGGATGAACTGGCGCCTGGCCCTGGTGACGATGACCACCGTCGTGCTGCTGGTGATCGCGACGGCGATCTTCCGGTCCAAGGTGCGCGTGTCCTACCGGCGCGTGCGCACGCGGCTCGCGCGCCTGAACGCCTTCCTGCAGGAGCACCTCCAGGGGCTGGACGTGCTCAAGTTCTTCAACGCCGAGCGGAAGCAGACGCTCAAGTTCGACGAGGCCAACCGCTCGCACTACGACGCGCACGTGCAGAACCTCTTCTACTACGCGGTCTTCTTTCCGGCCGTCGAGATCATCGGCGCGATCGCGCTGGCGCTGATCCTCTGGTACGGCGGCAGCGGCATCCTTGCCGGCACGGTGACGTTCGGCGTCGTGGTTGCGTTCATCCAGTACTCCGACCGCTTCTACCAGCCGGTGCGCGACCTGAGCGAGAAGTACAACGTCTTCCAGGCGGCGATGGTCGCCTCGGAGCGGATCTTCGAGCTGCTCGACACCGAGCCCGCAGTGGTGGAGCCGAAGGAGGCTCCGGCGGTGGGGCGCCTGCGCGGCGACGTGGAGTTCGATCACGTCTGGTTCGCCTACAAAGACGAGGAGTTCGTGATCCGCGATCTGTCCTTCCACATCGCCCCGGGCGAGAAGGTGGCGATCGTGGGGGCGACCGGCGCGGGGAAGTCCTCGATCGCCAATCTACTGACGCGGTTCTACGAATTCCAGCGCGGCTCGATCCGCGTGGACGGGCGCGACATCCGCACGATCGAAGGGAAGGACCTGCGCCGCCAGATCGGTCTGGTGCTGCAGGACGTGTTCCTCTTCTCGGGCACGGTGCGCGAGAACATCGCCTTCGGCGCCCGGGACCGCGCGGACGGTCAGGTGGACCGGGCCCTGATGGAAGTGGGCGGATCGCGCCTGCACGCGCGGCTGCCGCACGGCCTGGACGAGGAGGTGGGGGAGCGCGGAGCCTACTTCTCGATGGGCGAGCGGCAGATCCTCGCCTTCGCGCGCGCGCTCCACTACGATCCGAGCATCCTGATCCTGGACGAGGCCACCTCGAGCGTGGACGTCGAGACGGAGCGGATCGTGCAGGCCGCGCTGAAGCGGCTGCTGGAGGGGCGCACCTCGCTGGTGATCGCCCACCGGCTGAGCACCATCCTGGACGCCGATCGCATCCTGGTCCTGCACAAGGGCGAGCTGCGGGAACAGGGAACGCACGCCGAGCTGCTCGCCAAGGGCGGCATCTACGCCCGGCTCTACGAGCTGCAGTACAGCAAGGAGACGGCGCCTGACGTGCGGCTGGACGGCGAGGGACTGGAGCGGGAGCAGCCGGTGGCTGCCGACGGGGAACAGGCGTGAGCGAGAAGACCCGCGAGGAGATCGAGGTGCGCGTGCGCCGGATGACCGAGGAGGACGCGCCGGCGGTGAACGAGCTGGTCAGCCAGCTCGGCTACTCCAGCGACGTGGGCAAGACCGAGACCGCGATCCGCGCCGTGCTGGGCTCCGAAGTGGGGGACGCGTTCGTGGCCGAGGACCCCGAGGGGCACGTCATCGGCTGGGCGCACGTGTTCATGGTCCCCTTCATCGAATCGGGACCGAACGCCGAGCTGGGCGGCCTGGTGGTGGACGAGAAGTATCGAGGCTCCGGAGCGGGACGCGCGCTGGTGGAGCACGTCGAGGCCTGGGCGCGGGAGCGCGGCGCGCTGGAGGTCTCGCTGCGCACCAACATCGTGCGCGACGGCGCCCACAAGTTCTACAAGCACCTCGGCTACGAGGTGCAGAAGACGCAGCACAAGTTCCGCAAGCCGCTGGGGTCGGGCCCTGCGCGGAGCGCTGTGCCAGGGCGGGGGGGAAAGACGCAGGGGGGCAAGGAATGAGTCCGACCGATCCACTGAACCCCGGACGCCCGACCGAGGAGGGCCAGCCGCCCCCCGAGTGGGCGATGCGGACGTACGTGCTGGCGCTCCTGTACCGCGGGCCGAACCAGCCGAAGGACGACGCCGAGCGCGACGAGCTCTTCCGCAGCCACATGTCCAACAGCGCCCGGATGTACGAAGCCGGAAAGCTCCTGATCGCGGGCCCGTTGATGGACAAGACCGACCTGCGCGGCATCTGGATCTTCGATTCCGATTCCATCGAGGAGTGCGAGAAACTCGTTTCCGGGGATCGCGCGGTAGCGACGGGCATGTTCCGTGTGGAGTACCACCCCTGGTACTCGGCCAAGGGCATCACGATCGCCAGGCCCGACGTCGCGGATGTTCCTCCCACCACAGCGCGTTGATGCCACGAGCCATAGCGCGGCGCGCCTCTTGTCCCGCTCCGATTATGTCAACCTCGCGTCAACGAGCGTTACCTGCCCCGGGGCAGGTAACCAACGTTGACGGTCGACTCACCGTTTATCGTGGCGGCAAGTCGCTGCAGGACCAAGCGATAACATATATATTAACTCGCCCCGGGGCGAGTTGCGCTTGAGCGCTCCTCTCTACGAGCGCGAGCTCGCCGCTGCCGTCGCGATCGCGCACGAGGCCGGCGCGCTGCTCAAGGAGAACTTCGGCCGCCAGCAGGAGATCGACTACAAGGGTCGCATCAATCTCGTCACCGAGATGGACCGCGCTTCCGAGCGGCTCATCATCTCGCGCCTGAACGCAGCCTTTCCGGGAGACGACATCCTGGCCGAAGAGGGAGGCGGCGAGCGCCGCGGCTCCGAGCGCCTATGGATCGTCGACCCGCTCGACGGGACCACCAACTACGCTCACGAATATCCCGTCTGGTCCGTCTCCATCGCGCTCCAGGAGGCCGGCGACCTCAAGGTAGGCGTCGTCTATAACCCGCTCCTGGACGACACCTACGCCGCGCGCCGCAGCGGGGGCACGACCTTGAACGGCAAGCCACGACGCGTGACCGAGGTCGACGACCTGGGAAAGGCCATGCTCGGAACCGGCTTCTCCTACGACCTGAGCGGCGACTTCGAATCCAACAACATCGGCCCCTTTTCCCGGTTCCTCTTGAAGGCCCAGGCCGTGCGCCGCGCGGGATCCGCCGCCTTAGCGATCGCGAAAGTCGGGGTCGGGCGAAGCGATGGCTTCTGGGAAGGCGGCCTCCAGCCCTGGGACATGGCGGCGGGGATCATCATCGTGGAGGAGGGCGGTGGGAAGACGTCGAATTACGAAGGCGGCCCCGCCAAGGTAACGGTTCGAAAGCTTGTCGCCACGAATGGCCTGATTCACGACGCAATGCTCTCGGTTCTGGCCAGTCGCGTCGTTCCAGCCGAGCCTCGCTCGTGATCCTTGCGACGTTCCGCTGTCGCGGTGTCCCAGGAGTGTTGCGCGCATCGCACCCGCATGCACTGCGCCAACGCCCCTGCTCCCCCTGGCCCTATGAGCATCCTAGGCATCGCCTTGCTCCCAGTACGTTCTAACGGGAGTAGTCAAATACGCCCTGCGCGACTTTGCGCTGCCAGGAGGTGACCACAGCCTGGCTTAGGCTATCGAGGTGTAGCGCGGTGACGCCCGAGAGCCATCTAAGCTTATCCTCCCGCTTCGCGTGTTCCACGTGGCATCTCTGCTGAAGCAGCGCCGCCCGGCAGTTTGAGATGCGCTTCCCTGGCATCACCTTGTATGCGATGTACTCAGGCCGCACAGTCCGCATTAACGAACCGGTGAGCAGGTATACGGTGGGGAGAAATTGCGAGTCTCGGAATCGGTCTATCTGTGCCCGGCAGTACGCCGCTCGGGCAGGAAAGTTGCCCGGCCTTGGCAGGCCAGAGATGAGGTCAGCAACGAGAGCTGCTTCTCTTGGTTGCTGGCCCAGGGCAATGACGGTGAATTCAACGGGCCTCGACTCAAGTGGCGGACCCACGCGAGCGAGAGCGGGCATGAATAGGATCTTTGCGCTGTATTTCCCTACTGGGAGGCTTCTCGCTGATACGCTGTGGTCTAATGTTCCCGGGGTGTTCCGGCTGATTCCGTAGAATCGGACTAGATCAATAATGTATGTCTCAACCCCGCTCGGCTCTAAACGCAGAGCACGATGCAGGACACCGGGAGGCTCACCCATCGTCGGCGGTATGACGCCGGCTGCGGATTCTAGAATGAAGCCAACGTAGCCGTATGCTGGGTCAGCAGGTGGGATTGCGATTGCCCTATT
Source organism: Candidatus Omnitrophota bacterium (assembly GCA_035496795.1). GTDB lineage: Bacteria > Eisenbacteria > RBG-16-71-46 > SZUA-252 > SZUA-252 > DASQJL01. The sequence goes on along the minus strand of DATJEJ010000121.1, from coordinate 751 downwards.
TGCTTTATTGGTTATCCGGACAGCCACTGGGATCGGGGCACCTTCAACATACACCGAGTCATCCATTCCGCATTCAATGCGAAGCTCAGCACCCGCGGCCGGCAAAACAAATATCGAGAGAGCGACCAGGTAAAATAGCACTGCTCTTGCCATACTCCTCCACTCTAGGCTTACGCCCTAAGTCGCGGGGTGCTCGATAGGATGCTGTAACGATTGAGACGTGTCCAGGCGCTCTCGCCCAAGGCGGGGGGCTTTGGGTGTGGTTGAAGCTGGGGAAGAGAGAATCGCGGAATCGTCGATTTAGTAGCTGAGCGCCTGCTCCAGGCTCTGCCCGTGAATCGTCTTCATCTCCGCTTCGGCATCCGCCGACGACAAGTGCCGCGTCGCGCGGATCCACGCCACTAGGGTTCGGACCTCCTGCTTGGTCCGGATCGTCACGGACGTGGGCGTGCTTCGCAGGGTTCCTTCCCAGGCCACCGCGCAGGCGAATCGCGTGAACAGATCGGCTCGGTCGGAATCGGCGGCGCGCGAGGCGGCGGCCATCATCCGGTAGGTCTGCGCCAGCCATCCATAGGCCTCGGGAGCGTCGGGGGCGATCTGGATGGCGCGCTGGAACTGGTGGGCGGCTTCCAGGAGATCGAGACAGCGGGCGCTGTCGTTGTCCTTCTTCATCGCGGCGTCGTAGCGACTGCGTCCCGCGACCATCGCGGTCTCGGCGGTGGGGGCTTCCTTCTGCGCGAGCTGCTCCTCG
>DATJEJ010000120.1:0-5165 GCA_035496795.1 Candidatus Omnitrophota bacterium | reverse complement strand
TCGATCATTGCCCAGGGGGACACGAAGGTATCGGTGCGCCTGCCCACGGGGCTTGCCGTCGACCTGCGCCTCGTGAACGAGGCGCAATATCCTTTCGCGCTCCACTACTTCACCGGGAGCGTCGCCCACAACGTGCGCGTGCGCCAGCGCGCGATCGAGCGCGGGTTCAGCCTCAACGAATACGAGCTCTCGGGGGGCGAGCACGCGCCGATCGCGAGCGAGGCCGACCTCTTCCAGGTCCTCGGCATGGCCTACGTGGAGCCGGAGCTGCGCGAGGATCGCGGCGAGATCGAGGCGGCCGAGGCGGGCCGCCTTCCCGGCCTCATCACCGCGCGCGATCTCAAGGGGATCCTCCACTGCCACACCACCTACAGCGACGGCAAGTCCACGCTGGAGGAGATGGCGGAGGGGGCGGTGGCCGCGGGCGCCGAGTACCTCGGCATCTCCGACCACAGCCAGAGCGTGCGCTACGCGGGGGGACTCTCCGAGGAGGACCTGCTCCGCCAGGCCAAGGAAATCGACAGGTGGAACTCGAAGTCGCGCGACCTCCGTATTCTGAAGGGAGCGGAGGTCGACATCATGCCGGACGGAACGCTCGACTACCCCGACCGGGTGCTCGAGCGGCTCGAGTTCGTCGTGGCGTCGGTCCACACCAATCTGAACATGGGCGAGGACGAAATGACCGCGCGCGTGGTGAAGGCCCTGCGGAACAAGCACGTGAGCATCCTGGCGCACCCCACCGGAAGGCTGCTCCTCCAGCGGGAAGGGTTCCGGATCCGCTTCGACGAGGTCTTTCGCGTCGCGGCCCAGGAGGGGGTCGTCGTCGAGATCAACGCCCATGCGCGCCGGCTCGATCTGGACTGGCGCGAGGTCCCCGCCGGCAAGGCGCTCGGGGTGAAGTTCGCGATCGATCCCGACGCCCACCACGTGAGCGGCTATCAGGACCTTCGCTACGGAATCGGCGTCGCGCGCAAGGGATGGCTGGGCCAGGACGACGTCGTGAACACGCTCCCCGTCGAGGGCGCGCTCGAATTCTTCCGCGCACGGCGATGAAGCGCCGCCGCGCTCGCGCGGCGCCCCCGGCCCGCCGCGGCAGTAGCGCCTCGGCTCCCCGGCGCCGCTCCTCCACCGAAATCCGGATCTTCCCGAACGATCCTGAATCGTCGGTCGGACTCGTCCCCGCGACGCCGATCGCGCCGCTCGACGTCGATCCCTCCTACGTGATCGAGGGACGCCGCTACGCCCCCGCGCCGTACGATCCGGGCACCCTCGCGTTCCAGTACTGGCAGGGGGAGACCGCGCTCCGCCGGACGATCCGGGTCTGGGAGGATCTCTTCGATCGCGACTTCGCGGCCTGGCACGACGGGCATCCCCTGCGCGTCCGGCTTCGCGCGGGACGCGACCTGAACGCGTTCTACGACCGGGCGAGCCTCCAGTTCTTCTACGACACCGACCGGGTGACCGGGCGCGCCGTCTACGCCTGCGAGAGCCTCGACGTCGTGGCGCACGAGACGGGTCATGCCGTGCTCGACGTCTACCAGCCCGCGTTCTGGTCCAGCGCCGACCCCGAGATCGCGGCGTTCCACGAGGCGTTCGCCGACTGCTCGTCGCTCCTCGTCACGCTGACCGAGCCGGCCGTGCGGCGCCGGTTCCTCGACGAGGCGGGCGCGGCGGTCCGGAAGAGCAACCTGGTCTCGCGCCTGGCCGAGGCGCTGGGACGCGCCGTGTACGACAACTACGGGCCGCGGGCGGTTTCCGACCCCGCCCGCCTGCGGGATGCGAACAACGCGTTTCGCTACCGTTCGCCCGCGGCGCTCCCCGCCGGAGCGTCCGACGACGCGCTGTCGTCCGAGCCGCACTCCTTCTCCCGCGTCTTCACGGGCGCCTTCTACGACCTCCTGGCCTGGCTCATCGCCCGGGCGCTGCGCGAGACCCCCGAGGAGCCGGAGCCCGCGGTGGAGCGGGCGCGCCGCCTGGCTGGGCGGCTGCTCGCGCGAGCCCTCGAGACGCTGCCTCCCGGCGCGGGGCACTATCGCGCGGTCGCGCTGCGGATGCGGGAGGTGGACCAGACGGAAGGAGGCGGGGTCGCGTCGGCCGGGATCGAAGGGGCGTTCGCAAAGCACGGGATCAAGCTGCCGTCGCGGCTCGCGCGCTATCGCTCGCTGCGCGCGCTCGATCCCGATCGCGCCGGGGGCGCCGCCGCCATCCGGGCGGCGCTGGGCCTTCCCCGCGTAGCCCGCCTCGAGCGGCGGACCTGGTCTTCTCGCGTGGGCGGCGGGGTGCGCGAGCAGCTCATCCATCGCGATCACGTGGTGGTGCGCGACCGCTCGCTCGGAGCCCTGAGCGGGATCGCCGTTCCCGTGATCTGCGGCTGCACGCTGACGCGCGAGCCCGACGGCCGCGTGGAGGGCGCTTCGCTGCGCCCGCATCCCCATCCCGAAGCGGCCGAGATCGCCGTCTGGCTGCGCTCCTGGATCGCGCGCGACGCGATTCGCCCCAGGGACGGATCCCTGTCGGCGGTCGAGCACTTCCGGGCGCGCCAGCCCTTCCGCGTCACGCGCGCGGGCGTTCTGGAGCGGGTCTACTTCGACGGAGCTAGCCCCGCCGCGCCAGCTCCGGCTCGACCGTCTCTCCCGGCTTCACCTCGATCACGTGGATCTCGCTCTGATCGGCCAGCTGGCGCTTCAGCTCCGCCGGCGTTCCCGTGAGGGCCGGAAAGGTCGAGTGATGGATCGGCAGCACGTGCGCCGCGCCGATCAGGCGTGCGGCGATCGCCGCCTCGCGCGGGGCCATCGTGTACACGTCCCCGATCGGGAGCGCCGCGATCGAGGGCTTGTAGAGGTCCCCGATCCACTTCATGTCGCCGAAGAATCCGGTGTCGCCGGCGTGGTAGACGCGCGTTCCGTCTTCGAATTCGATCACGAACCCGCACGGCTCGCCGGCCGGGACGATCCGGTCTCCGTCCTGGATCGTGCTGGAGTGGATCGCGTGGACCATCGTGACCCGGATTCCGGCGACGCGGATCGAGCCCCCCTTGTTGATGCCGTGCACCCTGTCCTTCATTCCCTTGGAGCCCAGGAACAGGGAGATCTCGTAGTTGCAGACGATCTCCGGGTGAAACTTCCTCGCGAGCGGGATGGCGTCGTCGAAGTGGTCGCCGTGGCCGTGCGTGATCAGCATCACGTCGACCCCCGAGAGCTTCTTCGCCTCCGGCGGGCTCGAGGGATTTCCTTCGATCCAGGGATCCACCAGGACCTGCTTGCCGCCAGGCGAGCGGTAGAGCACGGTGGCGTGGCCGAGCCAGGTGATGGCGATTCCGTTCGGTCCTTCCATGACGATCTCCTCGGCCGCTACCCGGCGGCCGTCGTTTTCGAGGTTCAGCCCGGCTTGAGCTCGGGCAGCTCGTCGGGACGGTCGAGCACGGGGGGGATGTCCCCCAGCGCGAGCGCCTGCTCGACGGCGGGCCCGAGGGCCAGGACTTCGGATTTGACGAATCCCTCCACGCGCTCGGCGATCCTTCCCGTGCCGTCGATGACGATCAGCGTCGGCACGGTGACGACTCCGTAAGCACGCGAAGCGGGGTACGGCGGTTCCTCGCACGCGAGCGGGAACGCGATCCCGTGCTGCTCGCGGAAGGCGCGCGCCTCGGCCGGGGGATTCTGCGCGACGGCCAGGAAGACGCGCTCCTCGTCCTCGAGCGCCCGGGCCAGCGGACCGATGCGCTCCAGGAGGAGCGCGCTGGTCTCGCACTCCGTCTTGAAGAAGATGACGATGCCGCCCCCCGGCTGCACCAGGTCGCGCAGCTCCTGGTAGCCCCCTTCCAGCAGGCGGACGTCGAAGTCGGGCGCGACGGCCCCGGGGAGCCCGGCGCCGGGGTTCACGAGGCTCTCCGGCGCGCGCGCGGGGCGGATTTGCGAATCGCGGAGTCCTTCTTCTTCACCGCGGCCCGGGGAGCCGCCGTCTTCGTGACATCCCACGGCGGCACCTTTCCCGCCAGGAAATAGGACCCGCTGGGACACAGGTCGAGCACCGCGCACGCCTCGCAGCGCGGCTTGCGCGCCACGCAGACGCGGCGTCCGTGGAAGATCAAGAGATGCGCGAATTCGATCCACTTGGCGCGCGGGATCGTCTTCATGAGATCGCGCTCGACGTCCACCGGGCCCTTGCCCCGGGTCAGGCCCAGGCGGCGCGACACTCGATACACGTGCGTGTCCACGACGACCCCCTCGGCGATGCCGTGCCCCACGCCGAGGACGACGTTGGCGGTCTTCCGCGCCACGCCGGGCAGGGAGAGGAGCTCATCCATGCTGCGGGGCACGATGCCGCCGAACGTCTCCACCAGACGCTGCGACGCGCCGCGGATCGACTTGGACTTGTTCCGGAAGAAGCCGGTGGTCCGGATCAGCGCCTCCAGCTCCTCCTGCGAGGCCAGGCTCATCGCCGCGGCATCCGGAAAGCGCGCGAACAGACCCGGGGTCACCTGGTTCACGCGCGCGTCGGTGCACTGCGCGGAGAGAATCGTGGCGACCAGGAGCTGGAAGGGGTTCGTGTGCGTGAGGGCGCATGCGGCGTCGGGGTGCGCCTCTTCGAGGCGGCGGATCAGGAGATCTACGTCCCACGGCGGCGAAGCTCCTCGAGCGGCCATGGTCAGTTCCGTCGGGCGTCGCCGGGATAGAGATGGCGGACCTTGTCGAGCAGGTCCTGCTTCGCCGCCGAGTCGCGCAGGTAGTGCACGATGGAGCGGAAGCGCGATCGCAGCGAGTCCAGCTCCAGGAGCTCCTGCTTCACGTTCGCCTCCACCTTCAGGTTCATCGCGATCATGTTGAGGACCGCCTCGGGGCTCACGTGCGGTCCGTACATCTCCGTGAGATCCACCGCCGCGCTCTCGCCGAGGCGTACCCGCCGGAACAGGGCGAGCAGCTCGGCGACCTCGCCCTCCACGCCGCCGGAAGCGGCCCAGGCATGGTCCTCCTCGACCGTCCGGACGCGGGCGATCCGGTAGGGCTCCTCCTGCGTGAACCCCTCGATCGCCACCTTGGACTCGCCGTGCAGCGCGACGTTGTAGCGCCCGTCCTCGAGAAGCTGGTGCTGCACCACGCGTCCGACGCACCCGACGCCGTAGACCGCGGGCGAGCCGTGGTAGTCCGCTTCCCAGCCGGGGCGCA
>DATJEJ010000119.1:0-5594 GCA_035496795.1 Candidatus Omnitrophota bacterium | reverse complement strand
TTGGATGCGGAGATCCAGCTTCCGCTTCACCATGACGAGGGGCGGCATCTCCTCGGCGACCCGCCGCGACAGGGGGCGCGGATCGCGGGCCAGCCAGTCGAGCACGATCACGGCGCCCAGGAGCGCGTCGCGCGTGGCGTGAAGCGCGGGATAGATCACCCCGCCGTTTCCCTCGCCCCCGATCACCCCGCCGCGCTTCCCCAGCTCTTCGGCGACGTGCGCCTCGCCGACGCGCGAGCGGTGCACCACCGCGCCGTGGCGTCGGGCGATCGCGTCGATGCCCATCGAGGTCGAGGCGTTCACGACCACTGCGCCCGGCTTCCGCGCCAGGGCCCAGTCGACGGCGATCTGCAGCGTGCGCTCTTCGCCGATCGGAGCGCCCGTCTCGTCCACGATGGCGAGCCGGTCGGCGTCCGGATCGTTGGCGAAGCCGATGGCGGCCTGCGCCGAGCGGACCGCCGCGCCCAGGTCCCCGAGATTCTCGGGGAGCGGCTCGGGGACGCGCGGGAAGCGGCCGTCGGGCGTGCAGTGGATGGCGGTCACCTCGCAGCCGAGCGCCCGGAGCAGCGTGGGCGTGGCGATCGAGCCGGCGCCGTTCACGCAGTCCACGGCGACGCGGAAGCGCCGGGCGCGGATCTTCGCGAGATCGAAGCCGGGAAGGGCGAGGATGGCGTCGCGATGGCGGGTGATCGCGTCCTGATCCTCCTCGATCGACCCGACGCGCTCGGCCGTCACCCACGCAAAGCCCCCCTCGCGCGCGCGACGGGCGACGGCTTCCGCCGCGGCGGGCGCGAGGAAAGTCCCGCCGGGGCCGAACAGCTTGAGCGCGTTCCAGGGAGCGGGATTGTGGCTGGCCGTGATGGCGAGACCGCCCGCGGCGCCATGGTGCTGGATCGCGAAGAGGATGGTGGGCGTGGGCGCGATGCCGACGTCGATCACGTCGCGTCCCGACGCGAGCAGCGCCGCCTCGGCGGCGCGAAGGACCCAGGCGCCGCTGGGACGCGAATCGCGGCCCACGACGATGGGCCCGGGCTGGAGCATGGATGCGTGCGCCGCGGTCACGCGGGTCACGACCTCGGGCGTGAGGCGCTCCCCCACGATCCCGCGAACGCCCGAGGCGCTGACCATGAGGCCCTGCAGCGGATCGGACGTCACTGGATTCCCCCGTGGGGAGCGGTTCGCGCGGCTTCGGTCCGCCCCACGCGGATCGAAGCCCCGGGGCGGAACGCCCCACGCGTGCGCCGCGGCCCCCCTGCGGGGGCGCGCGGCGTCGCGGTCTGGATCCCTGCGAACGGCCGAGTGGTCAGGGCCGGCCGACCCGGAGATGGAGCTGGTGACCGGAATCGAACCGGTGACCTACGCATTACGAGTGCGTTGCTCTACCAGCTGAGCTACACCAGCTGAACTCGTTGCATCGTCGCGAAGGGTTGTCGCGGGAGGAATCTTCGCGAAAAAATAGTGGTGCGACCCCGCAGAATCGAACTGCGGACACCCACATTTTCAGTGTGGTGCTCTACCAACTGAGCTAGGGTCGCAGCCGGTCGAGAACTCTAGCATGGGCGCGGCCCAAGGGTCAACGACCGGGCAACCTCGGGAGAGGTCAGGCCATGCGGCGGCGGCGGTCGTTGCGGCCGGCGCGGCGATCGGGCCGCGCGCGGCGGTCCTGATTCTCGCGCACCGGCAGGTAGATCGTCACGATGCTGCTCCAGTCTCCCTCGCTCCGCGCCCGGATCTCCCCGCCGTGCTCCCGCACCATCTGGTAGGCCACGGCCAGCCCCACCCCCGCGCCGTAGCGCCGCGAGGTCGAGAAGGGCACGAACAGCCGGTCCAGCGACTCCCCCGCCACCTTCGGCCCGTCGTGCGCGATCTCGGCCTGCACCACGCCGACGCCGCTTCGCGTCTCGACGCGCACGCGGCCGCCGCTCGGCACCGCCTGGAGGGCGTAGCGGAGCACGTTCGAGAGCACCTGGCGGATCTTGTCGGGATCGATGAGGAGGCTCGGGAGATCCGGCCCGAGTCGCTTCAAGAGACGAACGCGGCGGCGCACCAGGTCCTCCGAGGAGAGCTCGAGCGCCTCCTGGACGACCGTATTCAGACTCTGCAGCTTGAGACGCGGGCGCGTGAGCTGCGCCAGCGCGATCTGCTCGGCAAGAACGCGCTCGAGGCGGTCGGCCTCGCGCAGGATGATCTCCAGATACTCGCGGTTCTCGTCCCCCTCGGGCAGCGCGTGCAGCACGCGCTTGGCGAAGCCGGAGATGGCCGCGACCGGGTTGCGGATCTCCTGGGCGATCTGGATGCCTCGCTCCCCCACCACCGCGACCTTCTCCACGTGGCGGAGCTGCGACTCGGCGTCGCGCAGCCGACGCTCCGCGCGATGCACCGATTCGAGGCCCGCCTCGCGCGTGCGCGCGAGCGACGCGACGGCGCCCACCAGGATCCCGAGGGCCGCGTCCTCGAGGTCGTACGGGAGCGCGCTCGGCTCGGCCCCCGCCCGCATCTCGCGGACCAGCAGGAACACGCCCCAGAGCCGGTCCTCGTGGCGGAGCGGCACGGCGAGCGCGGAGCCCCAGCCCTCGGGCACCGCTCCGGCGAAGCGCGGATCGGCCCCGATGCGGTCGAGGAGCATCGGCTTGGGATCGGCCTCGAACCAGTGGCGGAAGGTCTCGCCCATCTCGCGCAGCTCGTTCTCGCCGGCCTCGGGGCGGCCCACGACGGCGTTGAGGCCCAGGACCCCGTCCGCGGAGCGGGCCCAGGCCATCCCGTGGCTCGACTCGGTCACGTCGGCCAGGGCGTGCAGCGAGGCGTCCAGGCTGGGCTCGCTCCCCGAGTGCTTCAGGAGCGACGCCAGCAGATCGTAGATCGCGTGCAGCCCGCCGCCGCGACGCCGGGCCAGGTCGAGCAGCGAGGCGCCCTCGAGCGCCATCCCCGCCTGGGTGGCGGCCGCCATCAACAGCTCCATCTGGTCCGACGTGAAGCCGCCGATCCCGGGTGCCGCGGACACGACGAGGATTCCGCGCACGCGCTCCCGGCCGAAGACCGGGATGACCGCGGCGGGGGCGTCGGGAAGATGGTCCACGAGGAGCGTCGGAAGCCGGAACTCGCGCGCCGGATGCGCCACGACGGTGGTCCGCCCCTCGAACACGGCGTCGGAAAGGAGGTCGCGGTCCTGATCCAGCGGAATCGGCATTTCGCGCAGGCGATCGAACACCTCGCCGTCGAAGGCGCCGCCGGCGGCGAGCAGCTCCACGTCGAGGAAGCCGTCCCGGTCCCCGACCGGGATCCCGACGTCGGCGCGGCGGAACGCGCACTCCAGGCGGAGCGTGTTGGCTTCGCCGAGCGCGTCGAAGAAGAGCACGGTGTCGATCACGTCCGAGAAGGCCCCGGCGATGGAGGCGGCGAGCACGCGCGCGGTGCGGCGGAGCCCGGAGGCCGCGTGCAGCATCGGAAGCGCGCGCAGGAGGATCGAGGCCGCGCCGAAGCGCGACCCGTCGTCCTCGGAAGAAGGCGGAGGCGCACCCACACCCGAGCCCGACCCTTGCGACACCTCGTGGAGGCGGAGGAGAAGGCCCAGCGTGGGGATCGCGCCCGCGCCTTCCGGCGGGGACGTTTCAACCTGGGCGGCGGCGCGCCGCAGGCGCACGCACCGGACGCAGTCGGTGGCAAAGCGCTCCTCGAACGACGAGCGCGCGTCGAAGGGACACGGCGGAGCGTCCAGGAAGCATCCTCCCTCGACGACCCGGTCGGACGATCCGAGCTTCCGCGCCGCGAAGCGCTTCCACTCGGCGATGATCACCGCATCGGCTGTCGCGTCCACCTCGCTTCTGCCGCCGCCCGTCCGCCGCTTCGAACCCATCACGTCCTCCCGTCCTGTCACGGTCGCCGGCGCCGCCGAACGGCGGACCCAGGGCACACCTACAGGTTGATTTACGGCACCGGGGGACTTATCTTGAGGCCGATACGAGCCGCTAATTGCTTGCAAACAGGAGGGTTGCAAATGGACGCCAAGAAGCCGCCGCAGCCGGCCGGGCCGCCGACGCAGATCAACGTGGAGCTGGGGGAGAAAGAGGCGGAGGGGATCTACTCGAATTTCGTGGTGATCGGCCACTCCCTGTCGGAGTTCGTGCTCGACTTCGCCCGCGTGCTGCCGGGGACGCCCAAGTCGAAAATCTTCGCCCGGATCGTCATGACCCCGCCGAACGTCCGCGGCCTCCTGGCCGCGCTCGAGGACAACGTGCGAAAGTACGAAGCCCAGTTCGGGAAGATTCCCACGATGAACCCCGAGGCGTCGAAGGGGATCGGGTTCACGTCGTAGCGGGCGTCGTGGCGGCGGGCGCCGTCGCGGGATCCGCACTCCGATCGGGGGGCGGCGTCTTCCACCGGCGGTGGATCCAGTACCAGTGGCCGGGAAGCTCCCGGATCGCCGCCTCGATCTCCGCGGTCATCTCCCGCGTCAGCCGCTCCACCTCGGCCTCTTCCGAGGCGCGCGGATCGGGAACGAGAACGCGGCGGAGCCGCGCGCGGAACCGCCCGCGCCCCGTGCGCTCGATTACCGCCACGCCGATCGGAGCGCCGGTGCGCGCGGCGAGGCGCGCCGGACCGGTGTGCGTGGAGGCCGGCCGGCCGAAGAAGGGCACGTGGATCCCCGCCTTGCGCGCGTCCTGGTCGGGGAGCATCCCGAGGAACGAGCCCTCGCGCAGCGCGCGCAGCCCGCTCCGCATTCCGTAGCCGATGGTGAGCGGCTCGATGCCCAGCTTGCGGCGCACCTCGTTCAGGTAGCGATCCGACCCCTCGTTGGTCTGGGCCGGCAGCAGGTACTTGACTCTCCCTCCGCTCAGCAGCCCGAACGCCGCGCCCAATAGCTCCCAGTTTCCGAAGTGCGCGGTGACCATGATCCCGCCTTTCCCTTCCCGGGCTCGCGCCAGGATCGGCTCCCATCCCACGAACTCGATCCGCGCGAGGAGGTCGCCCGGCTCCTGCGCGGGAAGGGCCAGGAACTCGAAGAAGGAGCGGCCGAGCTGGCGGAAGGCTTCCCGCGCGAGCGCCTCGGGCGTGCTCCCGGCGGGACGCTCGCCCAGCGCGCGACGGAGATTCTCCTCGGCCACGCGCCGCCGCCGCGCGAGCAGGCGCGCCGCGAGCGCGCCCGCCGCCGCACCGGTGTCGCTCGCGCGCTCGAACGACACCGAGCGCGCGTAGCGCCCCGCGGCGCGAAGGAGGAGAAGCTCGAGGCGCTGGCGGGTGCGGCGGAAGGGGCGGCGCCGGCCCACGTCAGGGCGTGCGCGCGAGGCGGAAGCGGCCGCCCGTCTCGCGACGCGCGAGCCCGGCCAGCTCGAGCGAGAGCAGCGCCGCCGAGGTCTCGGCCGCGCTCAGCGACGCGCGTGCCGCGACCACGTCGAGCGGTTGGGCGCGCCGGCCCAGGCCGGCCAGGACGCGGCGCTCATGAGCGCCCTCGGGCTCGAACGCGCCGGCCGCGGTCGCCGTGCTGCCGGCCTCCCCTTCGCCGGATGCCGCGGCGCTCCGGCGGCGCCCGATGGCGCGCGCGGCGCGTGCGGCGACCAGGGCCGGGGACGGCGCCGTCTCGAGGAGGCCCATGACGT
>DATJEJ010000118.1:0-8900 GCA_035496795.1 Candidatus Omnitrophota bacterium | reverse complement strand
TGCGGTGATCTCGAGCGGCGCCTTCCCCATCAGATGCCGCGCCGCCTCGGCGAAGATCGCGGTCTGCGGCGGCACGACGGAGGCGAGCACGCAGGCGTGTTCCGACGCGACCGCCCGCAGCGTCCCGCGCGGCTTCCGCGTTCCCTCGGCCGCGCCGTTCGACCCCGCCACCTCCGGCGCGATCTGGCGCAGGAGCAGACCGGCCTCGTCGGCCGTGCGGCGCGTTTCGCTGCTCACGCGATAGGAACGCGCGAGCTTCCGCCCTTCGAACAGGCCCAGCGTCACCTCGGTGTTGCCGATGTCGATGGCGAGGAGCATCGATTCCTCCCTACGCGAACAACCCCTGGCGCTCGGGCCGCCCGCGGGCGCGCCAGATGAGCCAGGCCACGAGCACGCTCAGGAAATAGAGCACGACCAGCGGCGCGGTCAGGATCAGCATCGACGGGCCGTCGCCCGGTGTGATCACGGCGGCGCCCAGCGCGATGAAGAAGACGGCGTGGCGCCACGCGCGCCAGAGCATGCGCGGCGAGACGACGCCGAACCAGGCGAGCAGGCAGAGCACGAGCGGCATCTGGAACAGGAGCCCGCACCCCGCGGCGAGCTTCACGGCGAAGCCCAGGAGGGACCCCACCGAGACGCGCGCCTCGATGTTCGGCGTCGCGAAGGACTGGAGCATCCCGACCATCGCCGGGAGGAGCAGCTCGAGCGCGAAGGCGATTCCCGCATAGAGCAGGATGCCCGAGGCGAACATCCAGGGAATGGCGAACTTCCGCTCGTCCCGCTTCAGTCCCGGGGCGACGAAGCGCCAGGCCTCGAGCAACAGATAGGGCACCGCGACCAGCCCGCCCGTCCAGAGCGCCACCGTCATGCGCGCCGAGAACGCCTCGCCCGGAGTCAGGGCCAGGGCCTTCTGTCCCGGCCCGAGGAGCCGGATGATCAGCGCGTCGAGAAGCCGGTCGGAGAAGGCCCACGCGCCGCCGATCAGGATGATGGCGGCGACCGCGATCCGGAAGAGCGCCTTCCGCAGCTCGTCCAGGTGCTCGAGGAGCGGCATGACGCGCTCGCCGGTCGCCGCGCCCGCCGCCTCGGCAACGGTTGCGGGCTCGGGCGCCGGGGTCGGAGCTGGAGCCGGCGCCGGCGCGGCGCCGGGCGCCGCCGCAGCGTCGGAGGTCGAACCGGGCACCGGAGGATCGCTCATTTCAGGAACGACCGCAGCTCTTCGAGGAACTGGTTCAGATCCTTGAAGTGCCGGTAGACGGAGGCGAATCGGACGTAGGCCACTTCATCCAGCGACCGCAGCGCCTCCATGACGCGCGCGCCGATCTCGTGCGAGGGAACCTCGTCCACGCCCTGGCGCAGCAGGTCCGCTTCCAGCGAATCCACCAGCTCGTTCAGCCGCTCCGCGGCGATCGGGCGCTTCTCGCACGCGCGCAACAGTCCGTTCAGGATCTTCTCGCGGCTGAATGGCTCCCGCCGGCCGTCCTTCTTGATCACGAAGAGGGGGGTCGTCTCGATCGTTTCGTAGGTCGTGAAGCGACGGTGGCACTTGAGGCATTCGCGCCGGCGCCGGATCGCCTGCCCCTCCTTGGCGGCACGCGAGTCGATGACCTTGTCTTCCTGGTGCCCGCACGACGGACACTTCACGCGGACTCTCCTGCGCCGAAGGGGATCTCGCCCGCGACCACGGGGAACCGCGCGCCGGCCGCGTCCTGGATCAGCAGGGCGCCCGTGGCGAGAATGGCCTCCACGGTGCCCTCGACGCGCCCTTCCGGGGTCTGCACCACGATGCGCGTGCCGGGCTGGGGCAGGCAGGGAAGGATCGCTTCGCGGAGCGCCTCCGGGCCGTCGAGGGCGGCGATGCCGCGGTAGCGCTCGAAGCGCTCGAGCACCGCTTGGAGCAGGTCCTCGCGGTCCAGCTCGCGCCCGCCCCAGGCGACGCGCAGCGACGTCGCGCGGCTCCGAAGCTCGCCGGGGAAGTCCCCCGCCTCCTGGTTCACGTTGATCCCCGTGCCGATGACGAGAACGTGGCCCGCGGCGCCGGGGCGCGACTCCGCGAGGATGCCGCAGAGCTTCCGCCCGGCGTGCAGCACGTCGTTGGGCCACTTCACGGCGAGCGGCTCGCCCGTGATCGCGGAGCCGGCCTCGGACATCGCGCACGCCATGGCCATCCCGAGGAGCGGAAATCGCGGGAGCGGAATGCCGGGACGCAGCAGGACCGAGAAGAGGAGCGAGCGGCCCGGCGCATCCCACCAGGACCGGCCCTGCCGGCCGCGTCCCGCGGTCTGCTCTTCGGTGGCGATCACCAGCCCCTCGGGCGCGCCGTCGGCCGCGCGGCGGAGCACCTCGTCGTTGGTCGAGGCGACCGTCCGCCGGAATTCAACCGGAACGCCGAGATAGGAGGCGGGCCCGGTCACGACCGGACCCCGCGGCGGCGGCGCATCCGCTCGCTTCGCTCGGGGGTCATAGGTTCTCGTCCAGGATCAGCGAGAGATCGAGCGCGGGCGCCGAGTGGGTCAGCGCGCCGATCGAGATGTAGGAGACGCCGGGGATGGCGTATTCGCGCACGTTGGCGAGGCGCACGCCCCCGGAGACCTCGATCTCGGGCGGCCCCCCGGCCGCGCCGCCGGCCTCGGGCGCGCCGCTCTTCCCTTTCGTGCGCACGGTCTTCTTGCCCAAACCCAGCCGCTTCACCACCTCCGCGATCTTCGGGGGCGTGAAGTTGTCGAGCAGGAGCCGGTCCACCCCCATGCCGGCCACGTCGATCGCATCCTCCACCGATCGCACCTCGACCACGACCGGAAGTCCTTTCGGCTGGGCCGATTCCTTGGCGCGCGTCACGGCGGCCGCGACGCCGCCCGCCGCCTTGATGTGGTTTTCCTTCACGAGCACGCCGTCGAAGAGACCGAAGCGGTGGTTCATGGCGCCGCCGGCGAGCACGGCGTATTTCTCGAGGATGCGGAGGCCGGGGGTCGTCTTCCGGGTGTCCAGGATGTGCACGCCCGTGCCTTCCACGGCCTTCACGAAGGCGCCCGCCAGGGTCGCGATCCCCGACAGGTGCTGCAGGAAGTTGAGCGCCACGCGCTCGGCGGTGAGGATGGCCCGCGCCGATCCCTCGAGCGTGGCGAGCGGAGTCCCCTTGGGAATCGTCCCGCCGTCGGGGCAGGACCACGCGATCTGCATCTCGGGATCCAGCTCGCGAAACGCGAGCGCCGCGACGCCGCTCCCCGCGAGGATCCCCTCGTGCCTCGCCTCGATGTGGGCCCGCGCCCGGGCCGATGCGTCAACGACGGCGTCGGTGGTCGCGTCCCCGCCCCCGACGTCCTCCGTCAGAGCCAGGCGCACCATCGGCAGTGCGATCGCTTCGAGCCGCACGCGTTCCTTCCTTTCCCCCTCCGAGCCGTAGCTCGTCCAGCCGGTCGCGGAAGACCGCGGCCAGCTCGAATTCCTCGCGCGACGCCGCCTCGAGCATCTCGCGCTCGAGCACCTCCATGAGTCCCTCGCGGTCCAGGTCCAGGGCGCGCGCCGGGAGCAGCTCCTCCACGCTCGGCGCCCCCGCCGCGTCGGCGACGGACGTGGTCCGCATCACTTCCTCCACCGACTTCACGATCGTCATCGGCGTGATCCCGTTCTCGGCGTTGTACTGGACCTGCGCCTCGCGCCGGCGATTCATCTCCTCGAGCGCGCGGCGCATGGCGCCGGTGACGTGGTCGGCATAGAGCAGCACCTGCCCCCGGATGTGGCGCGCCGCGCGCCCCGCGGTCTGGATCAGCGACGTCTCCGAGCGGAGGAACCCCTCCTTGTCGGCGTCCAGGATGGCGACCAGCGAGACCTCGGGCAGGTCCAGCCCCTCGCGCAGGAGGTTGATCCCCACGAGCACGTCCACCTTCTGGAGCCGCAGCGACCGGAGCACCTCCATCCGGCCGATCGCGTCGATGTCGGAGTGGATGTAGCGCACGCGCACGCCGGCCTGGAACAGGTATTCGGTGAGGTCCTCGGCCATCCGCTTCGTCAGCGTGGTCACGAGCACCCGCTCCCCCACCTCCACGCGCTTCTTGATCTCCTCGAGCAGGTCGTCGATCTGGCCGCGGGTTGGGCGCACGGCCACCTGGGGATCGATCAGCCCCGTGGGCCGGATGATCTGCTCCACGATCACGCCGCCCGACTTCTGCAGCTCGTAGGCGGAGGGGGTCGCGGAGACGAAGATCGCCTGGTCGATCAGGGTCTCGAACTCGTCGTAGCGGAGCGGACGGTTGTCGAGCGCCGAGGGGAGCCGGAATCCGTAGTCCACCAGCGTCTGCTTGCGCGAGCGGTCCCCCTCGTACATGCCGCCGATCTGCGGCACCGTGACGTGCGACTCGTCGATGATGAGCAGGAAATCCTTCGGGAAATAGTCGATCAGGCACTGGGGGCGCTCCCCGGGCCGGCGCCCGGACAGGGGGCGCGAGTAGTTCTCCACCCCCGCGCAGGTGCCGATCTCGCGCAGCATCTCCATGTCGTATTCGGTCCGCATCTTGAGCCGCTGCGCCTCGAGGAGCTTTCCCTCGCTTTGGAAGACGGCGAGCCGCTCGGCCAGCTCCTCGCGGATCGCCGTCAGCCCGCGCTCCAGCTTCTCGGGCTGGGTCACGAAGTGCTTCGCGGGATAGATCGCGGTGCTCGTGAGGAGCCGCCGCGTCTTCCCCGTGAGCGGATCGATCTCCGTGATCCGGTCCACCTGGTCGCCGAACAGCTCGATCCGGAGCCCGATCTCTTCGTAGGCGGGATGGATCTCGATCACGTCGCCCCGCGCGCGGAACGTCCCGCGCGCCAGCTCCAGGTCGCCGCGCTTGTACTGGCTGTGCACCAGGTGCTCCAAGATCCGCTCGCGCGGGATCGTCTCGCCCAGCTGGATGAAGAGCCGCTCCCGCTGGAAATCTTCGGGAGAGCCCAGGCCGTAGATGCAGGAGACGCTCGCGACGATGACCACGTCGCGCCGCTCCAAGAGCGCGCTGGTGGCGTGCAGGCGCAGGCGGTCGATGTCGTCGTTGATCGAGGCGTCCTTCTCGATGTAGGTGTTCGTCTGCGGGACGTACGCCTCGGGCTGGTAGTAGTCGTAATAGGAGACGAAATAGCCCACCGCGTTCTCGGGGAAGAACGACTTGAACTCACCGTAGAGCTGCGCGGCGAGCGTTTTGTTGTGGGAGATGACCAGCGTGGGGCGGTTCGCCGCGGCGATGACGTTCGCCATGGTGAACGTCTTCCCCGATCCGGTGACGCCGAGAAGCGTCTGGAAGCGGTCGCCGCGCCGGACCCCCTCGGTCAGCTCGCGAATGGCGCGCGGCTGGTCGCCGCGGGGATCGTAGGGCGCATGGAGCTTGAACGACGACGCGGGCGCGTCCCGGTCCAGCACCCCGGTCACCAGGGCTCCGCGGCCGGCCCGAGCGCGACGGCCGGCCGCGAGGTCACGCCCGCGGCTGTCGTCACCGAGGCTCCACGCCCGGGACGCGCGTCCGGAGCGTGTAGCTCACGGTCGTCGGGCGCTCGGGGGCGCACCGCGCGCTGAACTCGAACTTGGTCGCGTCCTTCTTGGTCGCGGGCAGGCTGGACTGGACGATCTCCCAGTCTCCGTAGGCGTGCTCCACCACCGTGACGTCGATCGGCTTGGCGCGGTGGTTCCGCAGCGTGATCTCCACCGTATATTCGCTCTCCGCGCGGGAGATCTGCTTGAACTCCGTCTGCTTCCGCTCCACGGCCACGTCGAAGACGCCGCCCACCGCCACGCGCGCCGTCTCGTTCTTGGCGGTGTGCTGGATCCGGTCCTCGCCGGTGAACTCCAGCGCGCCGTCGGCGTCGCGCTGATAGACGCGCACGAGACCCGCGGGCAGCGGGATCCCGATCCCCGCCGACGCCTCGTTCTGGAACTCCAGCGTGGTCATCACCTGGTCGGTGTTCTTCTCGGCATCGTAGACGTACTTGCGGGTGGTCGTCACACCCCGCGCGCGCATCAGTCCGAGCTGCTTCACCTCGTTGTTCGCGATCGTCGCGCGGTCGGGCAGCTCGTACAGGTGATACTCGTCGAAGCCGCGCTCGGACAGCTTCTGCGCCGCCATCCCGGCGTCCGCTCGCATCATCGTCTCGTACGGCATCGGCGGACGCGGACCGGAGGCGCGGTGGATCGCTCCGGCGATCAGCTTCACCCGGGCATTCTCGTAGGTCTCGCCCGAGGTGTTCTCGACCGTAGCCCAGCCCTGGAGGTCCATCGTGCCGCCCCCCTCGTCCTGCACGGCGACGTATTCGGCGTGCCACGTCAGCCCGCCGGTCAGGTACGAGACCTCGACCGGAACGGAGCGCCCGTTCGAGGAATTCACGCGCCAGACCAGCGTCGGCCCGGCCGCGACGTCACCGCCCGAGGAAGCCAGGGCGATCTCCTGCGTCTCGGTCCGGGTCAGGACCGAGAGCCCGCCGGAAGCCTGGAGAACCAGGGACGTGGGGTCGAAGGAGACCAGCGTACCCCGCCGCACGTCGTTCCCTTTCAGACGCACCTCCACCGCGCGGTTCAGGTAGCGCTGGAGGAGCCGGTCCGTCGAGGCGAAATCGTTCCGGTATTCCTGCGAGGCCACGTCGATCGACCCGTTCCCCGTCCCGCGGATGTGCACCGACGTGGGATCGAGCTGGGCCGCGACGCCGGTGAACGAAAACTCCGAACGCCCGCGGTCGACGGATACCGTTCTCCGGTCCTTCACCAGGCCCAGATTGTCGTTATAGACCGTGACCGACAGATCGCGGCCGGCCGAGCCGGGGTCTCCGGCGCCGTCGAACGCGGCGGCGGTACCCGTATCCCGCTTCCGCTGCAGATCCTGCGAATCGCTCGTCCCCGCGACCGCGCACAACCCAAGGCCCACCGCCAGCGCGATGGCCCCTACGCCCCAGCCCCCGACTCCATTCCATGGCTTCACTGCAGCACCTCCAGATTCCGTTCCAGCTTTTCCTTCGTCGTGCCCAAGGTTTCGAATTTCTCCCGCTCGCGGTCCACCACGTCCTTCTTGGCCTTGCCCAGGAAGTCCTCGTTCTGGAGCTTCCGCCGGGAGACGTCGAATTCGCGGAGCACCCGCTCATATTCCTTACGCAGACGGGCCCTCTCGACTTCCACGTCGATGAGGCCTTCCAGGGGCAGAAAGATCTCGTGGTTCCGGACCACGGCGGAGGCCGCCACCTTGGGCTTGGCCGTGTCGGGGCCCACCTCGAGCGTTTCCCCGCGGCCCAGGAGCAGGATCAGGTCGCGCTGCTTCTCCAGCACCGCGGCTTCCGGACCGGAGGCGCGGATCCGGATGGCCGCCTTGCGTGCGGGAGCGATGTTCATCTCGGAGCGAAGGTTGCGCACCGCGCCCACCACCTCCTTCAGAAGCGCGATCCGCGCCTCCGCTTCGGGATGGGACGCGCCGCGCGCCGGCACCGGCCAGGGGGCGACGGTCACGTCCCCCTCGGTTCCGGGGAGCGAATGCCACAGCTCCTCGGTCAAGAACGGCATGAACGGGTGGAGCAGCCGGATCACGGTGCTGAACACCGAATCGATCACGTAGCGCACGGTCAGGGCGTCGGGCGTGTGCGGCCCGGCGTACAGCCGCGGCTTGGCCATCTCGAGATACCAGTCGCAGAACTCCCGCCAGGTGAAGTCGTAGATGTCCTTGGCGGCGTCCCCGATCCGGTAGGCGCGCAGGTTCCGCGTCACCGATCGCACGGTCGAGGCCATCGCGCTCAGGATCCACTGGTCCTCGTCGCGCAGCTCGGGGCGGCGGACCGGGTCGTCCGGCTGGAAGTCGATCAGGTAGGGATGAACCAGCCGGAAAGCGTTCCAGAGCTTGTTCGCGAAGTGGCGCCCCAGATCCACCTTCTCGTCGGAGAAGCCATGGATGTCGGCCCCCTGGGGCGAGAGCAGCACCAGGGTGTACCGGAGCGAGTCGGCGCCGAAGCGGTCCATCAGCTCGATCGGGTCGGAGGAGTTGCCCAGCGACTTGGAGAGCTTCCGGCCCAGGGCGTCCCGCACGATCCCGTGCAGGTACACCTGCGGGAAGGGGCACTTCCCCATGAATTCGTACCCGGCCATCACCATGCGCGCGACCCAGAAGAAGATGATGTCGGGGCCGGTCACCATCACGCTCGAGGGATAGAATCGCTCGAGATCGGGCGTCTTCTCGGGCCAGCCGAGGGTGGAGAAGGGCCAGAGCCAGGAGGAGAACCAGGTGTCGAGCACGTCCTCGTCCTGCTTCAGGTCGCCGCTCCCGCATTTCGGGCACTTCGTCGGCGTCTCCACCTCGACGATCTGCTCCTCGCAGCCGGAGCAGGTCCAGACGGGGATGCGATGCCCCCACCAGAGCTGGCGCGAGATGCACCAGTCGCGGATGCCCTCCAGCCAGCGCAGGTACACCTTCTCCCAGCGCCGCGGCAGGATCGTCAGCTCGCCGCGCGCGATGGCCGCGTAGGCGGGCTCGGCGAGCGGCTTCATCTTCACGAACCACTGGAGCGAGAGGTAGGGCTCCACCACGGTGCCGCAGCGGTCGCACTGTCCCACCGCGTGGCGGTGCGGCTCCACGCGCACGAGCAGCCCGCGGTCGGTCAGCGCCTCCACGATCCGCTTCCGCGCCTCCTCGCGCGTCAGACCCTGAAAGTCCCCCGCGTTCTCGTTCATCACCGCGCTCTCGTCCATGACCTTGATCGCGGGCAGGTTATGGCGCTGCCCCATCTCGAAGTCGGAGAGGTCGTGCGCGGGCGTCACCTTGACGGCTCCGGTCCCGAACTTGGGATCCACCGCGTCGTCCTGGATGATCGGGATTTCCCGGCGCAGGAAGGGCAGCAGCGCGGTCTTTCCCTTGAGCGGCGCGAACCGCTTGTCCTTGGGGTGCACGGCCACGGCCACGTCGCCCAGC
>DATJEJ010000117.1:0-2498 GCA_035496795.1 Candidatus Omnitrophota bacterium | reverse complement strand
TCCTCTTCGGAAAGGCGCTGGCGAACGGCGTGGTCGGGGCGATCGTGCTCGTGGCCTCCTTCGTGGGCAGCTGGATTGCCATCTCGTCCCAGCACACCGTTCCGTTCACGCCCGGCCCGTACCTGCTGGTCTGGGGACTGCTCCTGGTGCCGACCTTCATGTTCTGGACGGCCCTCGTCACGGCGGTCTACGCGCTCGTGGGGAACCGCTATACGACGATCGCGATCGCCCTGGGCGTCCTGGCCTGGACCGGCTGGCGCGCGCTCACCAAGCAGATCAGCTGGGCGGGGAACTGGGCGCTCTGGGGCGCGCTCCGCTGGAGCGACCTCGGCCCCTTCCAGCACGACCGCCTGCCTCTCGTCCTGAACCGCGCGATGGTGCTGGGGGCGGCCGTCCTCTTCATCGCCCTCGCGGTCCGGCTCTTCCGCCGCCGGAGTCCCGACGCGGTGCGCACGATCCACCGCCTGTCGCCCAGGAGCCTCTTCCGCTCCGCGCTCCGCCTCGCGCCCTACGCGCTGGTCCCGCTCGTTCTCTGGATCACGCTTCTCTTCCAGGTGAGCCAGGGCACGGAGGGGGGCGCAGCCAAGAAGGCGCGCAAGGACTACTGGGCGAAGAATCTCAAGACCTGGATGGACGCGCCCCTTCCGGACATCGCGCGGGCCGATATCGCGGTGAAGGTCGATCCCAAGGGGAACCGGCTCGAGAGCCGCGGCGCCCTGACGTTCGTGAACGGCCTGGACACGACGCTGACGCAGATCCCCCTGACGGGCGGGATCGACTGGAAGAACGTGACCTGGACGATGAATGGACGGAGCGTCACGCCGGAGGACTCGAAGCGGCTTTACGTCTTCACGCCGGCGCGTCCGCTGGCCAAGGGGGACAGCGTCACGATCGGATGGAAGTTCGACGGAGCCCTGCCCTCGGGGGCCAGCAAGAACGGCGGGAACATGGAGGAGTTCGTGCTTCCCGCCGGCATCGTGCTCACCGGCTTCACCCCCAGCTTCATGCCGGTGGTCGGCTTCATGGAGGACGTGGGGGAGACCAAGGACAACAAGACAGAGCCGCGCCGCTACCCGCGCGACTACTGGAAGGGGATCACCCCCGCGGGCTACGGCGCCACCGCCTGGTTCCCGGCGCGCATCGCCGTGACCGGCCCGGCCGACTACACGCTCAACTCCGTCGGCGTCTGTACGAGCAACACGGTCCGGAACGGGTGGCGCACGCAGGTGTGGGAGACCGACTACCCGGTCAAGATCCTGAACGTGATCTGCGGGCACTGGAAGGAGCGCCGCGGCCACGGCACGACCATCTACTACGCACCGGTGCACCCCTACAACGTCGACGCGATGTCGGCCACACTCGACGCCGCGCGGAAGTACTACTCCGAGTGGTTCCTGCCCTATCCCTGGAAGGAGCTCAAGCTCTCCGAGTTCCCGGGCATGGCGGGCTACGCGCAGGGCTTCGGCACCAACATCACCTTCAGCGAGAACATCGGCTTCCTGACGCGGAACGACGCCAAGACCAACGCGACGTTCCTGGTCACGGCGCACGAGTCCGCCCATCAGTGGTGGGGGAACATCGTGACCCCAGCCAGGGGGCCGGGTGGCGACTTCATCAGCGAGGCGATGGCGCACTTCTCGACGATGCTCCTGTTCCAGCAGGTGCTCGGCCCGCGCGAACGCATGGAATTCTGTAAGGGCCTGGAAGCCCGCTACGGCGACCGGCGCCGCGTGGACGACGAGCGGCCGATGTACGACGTGGACGGCAAGCGCGAGTCGGACGAGACGGTGATCTACGACCGCGGCGGCGGGGTGTTCTGGATGCTGTACGACTACGTGGGACACGACCGCGCGCTGGAGGGCTATCGGGCGTTCTGCCGCACCTGGAGCGAGAGCCGGGACCATCCCGCGCTCCAGGACATCGTCGCGGCGATGAGGCCCTACGCGGCCGATCCCGCGAAGTATGACGCGTTCGTGAAGCAGTGGTTCGAGGACAAGGCGATGCCGGAGTACCGCTTCGAGAATGCATCGAAGCGAAAGGCCGGCGCCGGGTACGACGTGACCGCCATCGTGAAGAACATCGGCACGGGGACGATGCCCGTCGAGGTCGCCGCGACCGCCGGCGAGCGATGGAAGAAGCAGGCGGCACCGGTCGGGGTGGGGTCGGGCACGGCCCAGACCGATCCGCTGGAGCGGCGACTGGGGACGCTTGAAGAGCGGGTCCGCATACCCCTGGGAGCCCGGCGGCTCTGGGGGGACGTGGTTCAGGAGGCCGCGGAGTCGAAGGGATCCGCGTCCCCGGGCTCGCGATTCGAGCAGGATCCCAAGTATCGCGAGGCGCGGGCCACGGTGACCCTCGGGCCGGGGGAATCGAGGACGGTAACCCTCCACTGCGACTTCGCGCCCGAGAAGCTGGTCGCGGACCCTGACGTCCGGGTGCTCCAACTCCGGCGGAAGCAGGCGGTCGCGAAGCTGTAGCTTAGCGGTCCCGGTAGCGGA
>DATJEJ010000116.1:0-2776 GCA_035496795.1 Candidatus Omnitrophota bacterium | reverse complement strand
GCCGCTACGATCATCCGGCTCCTGGACCGAGGACAGCTTGGGGGAGAGGTGGCCGAGTGGCTGAAGGCAGCCGCCTGCTAAGCGGTTGACTGGGTAAAACCGGTCCGGAGGTTCGAATCCTCTCCTCTCCGCCATTTTCGGGACGCCGAGAAGGACGGCAGGTCGAGCGCGGGCCCATAGCTCAACTGGATAGAGTGTCTGACTACGGATCAGAAGGTTGGGGGTTCAAATCCTCCTGGGCCCGCCACGTACGCAACAGCCGGTCAACCGTTTGCCGAAGGACGCAGCCATGAAGATTCGACGCCTGTTCCAACCGGCCCTGCCGGTCGCCCTTCTCTTGCTCATGCTCCCCGCCGCCGCCTTCGCCGCCAAGGACGAGCCCGCGCCTTCCGGACCCTCGCTCCGGGTGGCCGTGATCCCGTTCGTGAACACGTCGGACGAGATCGGGGCCACCAAGATCATGGAAGACGTCCTGAAGGGGGAGCTGAAGAAGATCGACGCCAAGCGCGCGACCTTCCTCTGGCCCGCCGACGTGGAGCGCCTCCTGGGCGACGTGGATCAGCTGGCGCGGATCGACAAGCTCGACGAGAAGTTCTCGCAGTTCGGGACCGTGGACTCGGCCGGCATCGCGGGGCTCGACTCGCTGCTCATGGTGGACGCCGTGCTCCTGGTCAAGATCTCCGAGTGGGAGAACCACCGGGTGAACGTGATCGGCGCGGGGCAGTCCTCGGCCACCGTGGCGCTGCAGTTCGCCCTGTTCAATCCCAGGACGCGCGCCCTCATCTGGACCAAGAAGCCGCGCGAGCAGCGCTTCTCGGCCGAGCTGGACGCTTCCAGCGCGAACGTGAACTACGACGAGACGGGCGTGATCCAGCGGAAGTCCGACAACGCGCCGCCGCGCTACGAGACCGTCGCCGCGGATCTCGTCCGGGACGCATTCAAGAAGTTCCCGCGCGGGTAGCGCCCCTTCTCGACGTGGCGAGCGCGGACGACGAGCGCTTCCTCGAGGCCGCGCTGGCCGAAGCGCACGCGGCCCAGGACGACGGCGAGGTTCCGATCGGGGCCGTCGTCGTGCTGCGCGGCCGCATCATCGGACGCGGGCGGAACCGCGTCGAAGCCACGCAGGATCCCACCGCGCACGCCGAGATCATCGCGATCGGCGCGGCCTCCCAGACGCTCAAGTCCTGGCGCCTGGACGAGGCGGTCCTCTACGTCACCCTCGAGCCGTGTCACATGTGCGCGGGAGCGATCGTGCTCGCGCGGCTCGCGCGCCTGGTCTACGGCGCGCGCGATCCCAAGGCCGGCGCGTGCGGCTCGCTGGCCATGGTTCCCCAGGACCTGCGGCTCAATCATCGCGTCGAAGTGGTGCCCGGCGTGCTCGCCGACGAATGCGGCGCGCTCCTCGCCGGCTTCTTCCGTAAGCGCCGCTCCACGGCCAACAACCGCCTGGAAAACGGCCACTGATTCGCGTAATCTCCCCCGCGGAGAGATGCGAGAGTGGCTGAATCGGGCGGTCTCGAAAACCGCTATACGGGTAACCGTATCGAGGGTTCGAATCCCTCTCTCTCCGCCATTTTGACGCCCGTCGCGCGAGGGAGCGCGCGTGCGCCTTATAGAAGCTCCCCGGAGAGATGTCCGAGTGGCTGAAGGAGCACGGTTGGAAACCGTGTAAGCATGAAAGTGCTTCGAGGGTTCGAATCCCTCTCTCTCCGCCATCTGTGCCGTTTGGTGTTCGGGAAACCGTCGTATCGTGGGGATGTAGCTCAGTTGGGAGAGCGCCTCGTTCGCAACGAGGAGGTCACCGGTTCGATCCCGGTCATCTCCACCATGATTCACGCAGGATCTAACTGGGAAGCACCCCCGCACCGGCGCTGTGCGGCGCCGCGCGGGGGCCCCGAGCTCGGAAGTGGCCTCCTCGCGACTCGGCGTTGACGATCAGTTCCCG
The DNA here is from genome assembly GCA_035496795.1 of Candidatus Omnitrophota bacterium. GTDB lineage: Bacteria > Eisenbacteria > RBG-16-71-46 > SZUA-252 > SZUA-252 > DASQJL01. Next base: position 831 of record DATJEJ010000116.1, on the reverse strand, counting down.
CGCAATTCAGAGTCACGAACCCCGCCAGGACCGGAAGGTAGCAGCGGTCAGTGATCGACTGGATGTGCCGCGGATCCGACTGGTCCGAGCCGGGGCCGGGGGGGCCGTTTCCCTATCCCGTCCGCGCTGCCGCGGGCCGCTGAGGAGCGATCGGTGACTCACCTGGCACTCGCCCGCAAGTATCGCCCGCAGCGCTTCGCCGACCTCGTCGGCCAGGACCCCGTGCGCACCACGCTCGAGCGCGCGGTCGCCACCAACCGCGTGGCCCACGCCTATCTCTTCGCCGGCCCGCGCGGGAGCGGCAAGACCACCACCGCGCGCCTGGTCGCCAAGGCGCTCAACTGCGAGCGCAGGAAGGACGGCGAATCCGAGCCGTGCAACCAGTGCCGCTCGTGCGTCGAGATCACGGCGGGGACGTCGCTCGACGTGCTCGAGATCGACGGCGCCTCGAACCGGGGGATCGAGGAGATCCGGAATCTCCGGGAGAACGTGAAGTACGCCCCCTCGGGCGGGAAGTCCAAGGTCTACATCATCGACGAAGCGCACCAGCTCACCGACTTCGCGTGGAACGCTCTCTTGAAGACCCTGGAAGAGCCGCCCCCGCACGTGCGGTTCGTCTTCGCCACCACCGAGCCGCTCGACGTGCCCGACACCATCGCCTCCCGCTGCCAGGTATTCGAGTTCCGGAGGCTCCGGAGCGAGGAGCTGGTGGCGCATCTGGAGACGATCGCCGCCGCCGAGAAGGTGAAGCTGGATCCCGAAGCCGCCGCACTCATCGCCCGCGCGTCGGAGGGCTCGGTGCGCGACGCGCTCTCGCGGCTGGACCAGGCG
>DATJEJ010000115.1:0-4796 GCA_035496795.1 Candidatus Omnitrophota bacterium | reverse complement strand
GCGCACACCGGGCCCGGGCAGAGCCCGCGCTTCGCGGTGGCGGGCTTCGCGCATCAGCTCGCGCGCGCGCTCGAGGGGGACGGTCCCGCCGAAGTGCGCGCGGGCAACCTGGACGTGGTGCGCGAGTACGGCGACGCGCGGGACGTGGTGCGCGCCTACCTGGCTTTATTGGAGAGCGGCGAGCCGGGGCAGGCCTACAACGTCTGCACCGGGCAGGGCTACCGCCTGGGCGATCTCCTGGACAAGCTGATCCAGGTGTCCGGGGTCCGCGCCTCGGTGGTGCAGGACCCCTCGCGGATGCGCTCGCGCGACGCCGATCATCTGGTCGGCGACCCCGAAAAAGTGATCCGGCGCACCGGATGGGCGCCGGCCATCCCCATCGAACGGACGCTCCTCGACCTCTACCGCGACGCGCGCGAGCGCGTCCGGCACGAGGCGGGGCGATAAGGGAGGAACGGTGCGGATCGTCGTGGTCGGTTCCGGGTACGTCGGCCTGGTGAGCGGCGCCGGATTCGCGGACTTCGGCAACGAGGTCCTTTGCGTGGACGTGGACGAGCGGAAGATCGACGTGCTCTCGCGCGGCGAGATCCCCTTCTACGAGCCGGGGCTGAAAGACCTGGTGCTCCGGAACACGCGGGAGCGCCGTCTGCGCTTCGGCACGTCGCTCGCCGAGGCCGTGCGCTGGGGGGACGTGATCTTCCTCTGCGTGGGCACGCCGATGCGCGCCGACGGCGGCGCCGATCTCACCCAGGTGCTCGCGGCGGCGCGAACCATCGCGCGCTCGATGCCGGGCTACCGGCTGATCGTGCAGAAGAGCACGGTGCCGGTCGGCACGGCCGACAAGCTCCGCGCCTGGATGAAGCGCCACGCCCCGCGCGGCGCCAAGTTCGACGTCGCCTCCAACCCCGAGTTCCTGCGCGAGGGATCGGCGGTCGAGAACTTCATGCGCCCCGACCGGATCGTGATCGGGGCCGACGCGCCCCGCCCCGCGGAGATCCTCCGCGAGCTCTATCGCCCGCTCCACCTGATCGAGACGCCGGCCGTGGTCGTCAACGTGCGCACCGCCGAGCTGATCAAGTACGCCTCGAACGCGTTCCTCGCGATCAAGATCTCCTTCATCAACGAGGTCGCGAACCTGTGCGAGGCGGTGGACGCCGACGTGCACGACGTGGCGCGCGCCATGGGGCTGGACCGGCGCATCGGTCCCAAGTTCCTCCATCCGGGTCCCGGCTATGGCGGCTCCTGCCTGCCCAAGGACACCCACGCCATGCGCGCCTTCTCGCGCAAGGCGGGGGTGCGGCTCCGCGTGGTCGAGGCCGCGATCGAGACCAACGACGCGCAGCACCAGGTGGCGACGAAGAAGGTGCTCGCCGCGCTGGGCGGGCGGGGGAAGCGGGTCGCGGCCGTCCTCGGGCTCTCCTACAAGCCGGACACCGACGATCTCCGCGAGGCGCCTTCCCTCTACATCATCCGCTCCCTGCTCCGTAAGGGGATCGCCATCCGGGCGTACGATCCCGCCGTGCGCGCCGACGCCGAAGGGCTGCCGCACGGGCTTCACTTCGCCCAGAACCCGTATGATGCGGTGAAGGGCGCCGACGTCATGGTGCTGGTGACGGAGTGGAACGAGTTCCGCCGCCTCGACCTCGCGCGCGTCAAGCGCGCCATGCGGCGCAAGAGCATCGTCGACCTTCGAAACGTCTACGACCCAGCCACGGTGAAACGGCTGGGCTTCGCCTACATCTCGGTGGGGAGGCCCTCATGAAGCTGATCGACGGCGTGCACGTGAAGCCGCTCAAGGTGATCGCCGACGAGCGCGGCTACCTGATGGAGATGATGCGGAAGGACGATCCCTTCTTCCAGCGCTTCGGCCAGACCTACGTCTCGGTCGCCTATCCGGGCGTGGTGAAGGGATGGCACTACCACAAGATCCAGACCGATCACTTCGTGATCGTGAAGGGGATGATGAAGGTGGTGCTCTACGACGACCGCGAGGGCTCGCCCACGCGCGGCACGGTGAACGAGTTCTTCATGGGGGAGAAGAATCCCATCCTGATCACGATTCCGCCCGGCGTGTGGCACGGGATGAAGGGGATCGGCACCGAGCCCGCGATGCTGGTGAACACGCCGACCGAGCCCTACCGGTACGACCAGCCCGACGAGTACCGCGCGGACCCGCACAAGAACGACATCCCCTACGACTGGTCGCGCAAGGATGGCTGAGCGCCGCCGGACGCGCGGAGGCCGCCGTGGCTAAGGCTCCCGATCTTTCGCGGGCGCACTTCCTTGTCACGGGGGGCGCCGGCTTCATCGGCTCGAACTTCGTGCACCACCTGCGCCGCCGGTTTCCCGACGCGCGGATCACCGTGCTGGACAAGCTGACGTACGCCGGGAACCTGGCGAACCTGGGCGACGTCAAGGACGCGCCCGGATTCCGCTTCGTGAAGGGGGACATCTGCGATGCCGCGACCGTGGCGGGCGCGATGGAAGGGGTCGACGTCGTCGTGAACTTCGCGGCCGAGACGCACGTGGACCGCTCGATCGAGGACCCCTCGCACTTCGTCCTGACCGATACCTTCGGCGTCTACGTGCTGCTGGAAGAGGCGCGGAAGCGCGGTGTCGCGCGCTTCGTCCAGGTCTCCACCGACGAGGTTTACGGCGAGATCCTGTCCGGCGCCGCCGACGAGAGGGCGCCGCTCCTGGCGCGGAATCCCTATGCGGCGTCCAAGATCGGCGGCGACCGGCTCGCCTACGCCTACTCGGTCACCTACGCCGTCCCCGCCGTCGTGACGCGCTGCAGCAACAACTACGGGCCCTTCCAGTACCCGGAGAAGCTGATCCCGCTCTTCGTGACCAACGCGCTGGAGGACAAGCCTCTCCCCGTCTACGGCAGCGGCAGGAACACGCGCGACTGGATCCACGTCGAGGACCACTGCCGCGCGCTGGTCGCCATTCTCGAGGCCGGCGACGTGGAAGGGGAGACGTTCAACATCGCGGGGGGAAACGAGCGCTCCGTGCTCGAGATCGCCGCGCTCCTGCTCGAGCGGCTGCAGAAGCCCGCGAGCCTCCTCCAGCACGTGACCGATCGCCCCGCGCACGACCGGCGGTACGCGATCGACGCGTCCCATCTCGAGACCAAGACCGGCTTCCGCCCCCAGGTCGATTTCAAGGGTGGGATCGAAGCGACGATCGACTGGTACGTGGCGAACCGCCCGTGGTGGGAAGCGATCCGCTCGGGCGCGTTCCGGCAGTACTACGAACGGACCTACGGGTCCCGCTAGCCACCCGAGACGAAGGGAGCCGTGCGCCGGCTCGTCCGCTCCACCGCGATCCTCGGTCTCGGATCCGTCGCGACCGTCGTGGCCGCCATCGTCCGCGCGAAGATCCTCGCCGCGCGGCTCGGCCCCGAGGGGACCGGCGTCCTCGCCCAGCTCGCCTCCCTGACCGCGGTCCTCGTTCCGCTCGCCACGCTCGGGATCGGAAACGGGCTCGTGGCGATGATCGCCGAGGCGCGCGCCGCGAGCGATTTCGCGCGCGTGCACGCGCTGACCCGGCTGGGGAGCCGTCTCGCCTGGGGTGTCGGCGGCGGTCTCGCGGTCGTGGCCGCCCTCGCCTCCCCTTGGCTGGCCGCCGGGATCTACCGCGATTCCGGCTTCATCTGGGCGATCCTCCTCGGCGCCGCGTCGGTGCCGCTCTCCGCGGCGGCCTCGGTGAACATCTCGATGCTCCAGGGGCACCAGGCCGTGCGCGCGATGGCCGGGCTCAACGTCGCGATCGCCTTGGCGCAGATCGCCACGATCGTGCCGCTGGCCTTCGTGTGGGGCGTTCCGGGCGCGGTGGCGCAGCTCGTGGTGGTCGGGGCGATCTGGGCATGGTGGAGCGGCCGGCTCCTCGCCCGGCACACGCCGCGAACCCCGCGCACCGGCTACGGAGCCGGGGGCCCGGGGGCGCGCCCGCTCCTGCGCCCCCTCCTGCGCTACGGCATCTCCTCGCTTCTCGTGGGGCTCTCCTCGACGCTCACGCTACTCGTCCTCCGCTCGATGCTGGTGGACAAGCTGGGGCTGGTCTCGAACGGCATCTACCAGGTGTGCGTGGGCGTGTCGGGGCTCTTGATGCCCACCATCCTGAACGCCATCACCGCCAACGTCTGGCCCGAGATCGCGGCGTTCCCGACCGACGCGGAGGCGGCGCCCACCATGCGGAGCGGCGTGCGGCTCGCCTTCCTCCTCACGACCGGCTTCTGCGCCGCCATTCTCGTCGGCGCGCCGGTCTGGGTCCCGCTCTTCTACAGCGGCCGCTTCCTCCCCGCGCTCGACCTCCTGCCGATCCAGTTCCTCGGCGACTACTTCCGCGCGGCGGCCTGGATGTTCGGCATCTGGCTCGTGCCGCGGAATCGGCTCCGCCCGTGGGTCCTCTTCGACGTGATCTACGGCGTGACGCTCCTCGTGGCCTTCACGCTCCTCGTGGGCCGCGTGGGGCTGAAGAGCGTGGTCATCGGATACGTGCTCGCGCACATGACCCACGCGGGGCTCCACTACTGGCTCGCGCGGCGCTCGATCGGCTTCCGGCTGGGACCCGACAACCGGCGGCTCCTCCTCGCGTCGCTCGCGCTCCTCCTGGGACTCCTCGCCTGGACGCCGAAGAACCTGGTCGGCGTCGCGATCGGCGGCCTCGCCCTCCTCGTCTGGGCGGGGATCGTGGTCCGGCGGCGCGAGTGGACCGCGATGCTCGACGTGGCGCGGCGCCGCCTGGGCGTGGCATCATCGTCCACTTGACCTCCTCCATGGGAATTCTGAGAT
>DATJEJ010000114.1:0-3480 GCA_035496795.1 Candidatus Omnitrophota bacterium | reverse complement strand
CTACCGTTTCTTCCAGTCGTTTCGTACGGGTTTCGGCGAGTTGGTCGGGCATGGTCTCCCCACGCTCAGGATCGCATGACGAGGCTTTCGACGACGCGCCGAAGGGAGGTAAGCGACGACAACTCAAATATTTCGGCGCTGCCGATCGCGGGGCACAATACCACTCGGAGACGCGTCCGTCCACGCTTCTTGTCCCGCGCGAGCGCATTCCAGAAGCGCTCGCCGGGAAAACGGGGGATCCGGGTCGGGAGCCCGAGCCTGGCGATCAGCCGCTCGGTCTCCTGCGCGTCGACCGGGTCGAGTCCCGCGTGAAGCACGCTCATCCGGAGCGCGGCCGCCATCCCCACGGCGACCGCCTCGCCGTGCTGGTACAGACGATAGCCGCCCGCCGCCTCGAGCGCGTGGCCGACGGTGTGGCCGAAGTTGAGCTCGCGGCGAAGTCCCGTGTCGCGCTCGTCCTGCTCGACGTACCACGCCTTGGTGGCCGCGCATTCGCGCATGATCGGCGCGAGCGAGGCGCCGGCCGCGTCGCGGGCCGCGCGCTTCCCGGCCAGCGACTCGGCGATACCGTCGAGGCCGCGCAGGATGGCCGGCCGGCGGATCATCCCCATCTTGACCACCTCCGCCAGACCCGAACGGAACGCGCGGCCCGGCAGCGTGGCGAGCGCCTCGGGGTCGGCGAAGACGCCGCGAGGCTGGTGGAAGGCGCCGAGGAGGTTCTTCCCCGCGTCGAGGTTCACGCCGGTCTTCCCGCCGATCGCCGCGTCGGCCTGCGCCAGGGTGGTCGTGGGAAACGCGATCCAGGGAAGGCCTCGAGAATAGGCCGCGGCGGCGAATCCCGCCGTGTCGGAGACGACGCCGCCTCCCAGCGCCACGACCACCGCGTCGCGCGTCAGGCCCGCGCGCTCCCATCCCTCGGCCAGCGAGCGCACCGTCTCGAACCGCTTCGATTCCTCCCCCGGAGCGATCGCGCTCCGGACGACGCGAAATCCGGCGCGGCGGAGCGAGGCCTCGACCCTGGAGCCGTAGAGGCGCAGGACGGTGCGATCGGTCACCAGCGCCACGGTGCGTCCGCGGGGGCCGGAGCGCCCGCCGCCGCCCGGTTCGGCAAGGGCCGCGCGCACGCACGCGCCGGCGCGCGCGAGCAGCCCGCGCTCCACGCGCACGACGTACGACGATGCGGCGCCGCGCACGCGGACGCGGATCGCACGGGATTTCGATCGGGATGAAGGGGAGCGAACCGTCATGGACGGCCGCAGGCTAGCACACGCCGCGGGGAGACATCACCGAAAGCCGCGAAATCTAGCGATTCTGGCCCAGCGAATCGGACGCTTCCATCCCCCGGAGGCGCTCTTCCAGGGCCCGCTGCTCCTCGCGCAGCTTGAGCAGGTGCTCCCGAAGCGCTTTCTTGTCGGCGGCGTTCAGGGCGGGCGGCGCCTCGGAGCTCGCCGCTCCCTGCGGGCGGGGGCCGGTGATGTTGGAGCCCACGACGATGCGGAGCGGAAGGATCTCGGCGTCACGCAGGATGGTCACCTCGGTGTCGTACCCGGGACGCAGCGTGGCGACCATGGAGACCAGCTCCTCCGCCGAGCGCACTTCCTGGCCGTCCATCGCGAGGATGTGGTCCCCGACCCGGACGCCCGCGACGGCGGCGGGGCTACCGGCGATCACGTCGTCGACGCGCACGCCGAGCGTGTCCTCGGGAGACACCGGGCCTCGCTTCAACCGGATGCCCAGGAAGCCGCGCTGCACGGTGCCGTGCTCGCCCAGGTCGGCGACGATCCGTTCCACCTGATCCACCGGAACGGCGAGGAGCACCCCGCCGGTGGGGGGCCTTCCCGGCCGCTCGGGATCGCCGACGCGCGAGGTTTCGCCGGCGTTGGGACCCTGGAGCCCGCGACCCACGACCAGCGCGACCCACTCGCCGTCCTCGTTCACGACGGCACCGCCGGCCGAGGCCGGGTAGCCGGGGGCGTCGATCTCGATCACGTCGCCCGAGTAGGGAAAGTCCACCCGCTCGCCGCGGCCGACGACCTGTCCGATCGCGGCCTGCGGGCGGGACACGGTGATGTTCGAGATGACCGCCACCCAGGTTCCGACCGCGAGCGATTGCGGGGCCGCGCGGCGGAGCGTGTGGAGCACCGGCTCCTCCAGCCGGAACACGGCGAGGTTGGACTGGCGGTCCACGCCGCGCAGGAAGGCGCGGCGCTCCACGCCGCCGCCCAGCAGCACGTGCACGTCGCCGTTGGGGAAGGCGAGGCCGGCGGTGGTGACGATGTCGCGCTCGTTGGTGGCGACGCCGGTGCCGATCAGGCGCTTGCGCTTCACGCCCGCGGGCGCGCCGCGCTGCGCTTCGGGAACGGCGACGATGGTCAGGATGGAAGCCTGGAGCGAGTCGAGCACGCCCAGGAAGGGGCTCGACTCGGGGCGGAGCGGCCCCGGAGCGGCGGAAGCGACGGAGGCGGCGGCGCCCCCGAGGAACGGCGCGGCGAGAATCGCGAGTCCCGCCGCGGCGGCGCGGAGCTTCATCGCGGCGCTACGCCCAGGACTCCGATCAGAACGTGATGTACACGTCATCGGTGGTGCGACCCGAGACGGGCACGATCGAGTGAACTCCGTCTTCCCCGGAGCGATTCAGGTAGAACTGATCCAGGATGTACTCGTCCTGGTACGGGGCGTTGATCCGGGCGGAGTCGGCCGAACCCGACGCGGCAGCCGTTCCTTCCAGCGCGGCCGGGACCGAGCCCGTGCGGGACGGCGCCACGCGTGCGGGAGCGGAAGCGACCACCTCGCCGGCGGGAGCCACGGGCGTCGTGACGGCGCTCGAGGGAGCCGGAGTGTTGGAAGCCGCGGTCTGTTCGGTCTTGGGAGCCGTGCCCGCGATCTGGCTGTCGCCGTTGGGAGCCGCGTTCCGGCCGGGGTTCACCAGCAGGAAAGCGATCCAGAGCGCGCAGCCCGCGGCGCCGGCCAGGAACACCGGACGCAGCCGCGCCGGGGCGAGATGCTCCGAGATCCACTCGATCAGGCCGGGGCGCATGGCCTCGCCCGAACGGATGCGATCCATGATCTCCTCCTCGAACGCGGGGCCCGTCTCATAGGACGGGAGCGCGCTCAGGAGATCCACCGTGACGCGCAGCTCCTGCACCGCGGCCGAGCAGCGCGCGCACTCCTCCAGATGACTCTCGAGGGAAAGGCGCTCCCTCTGGCTCAGCTCGTCTTCGACGAACGACGAGAAGAGATGTTCCGCGGACCGGCAGTTCATACGTCCTCCAGTTTCAAGTAGGGCTTGAGCCGTTCCTTGAGCATCAGTCGCGCGCGGTTGATCCGCGATCGCACGGTCCCGCCGGGGATGCGGAGGATCTCGCCGACTTCCTCGTAGCTGAGTCCTTCCACGTCCCGGAGCACGACCGCCTCGCGATAGCGCGGGGGGATTTTGCGAAGCGCCTCGGCGACCTTGCTCTGTATTTCACGCGCATTCAG
>DATJEJ010000113.1:0-11571 GCA_035496795.1 Candidatus Omnitrophota bacterium | reverse complement strand
AGCGGCACTTCCGGGATTCGACGCCGCCGTCTTCTGGAAGAAGGTCAAGGAGCGCTGGAAAGCGGACCCGCGCCTCGACACGAGCGAGGCGTATCGCGGGCAGTTCCGGCTGGCGCCCGAGGGGAGCGAGGCGGCGGCGGCGACCTTGCCCACGATCGCGCCCAAGGCGGCCGGGCAGGGGCTTCAGCTGATCCGCAAGTTCCTCCGCGAGCACCCCGAGGACGAGCCGCGCCTGAGCGCGCACGCGGGCCCGCTCGTCGCGCGCTGGTCGCAGGACGAACGGCTGGAGGGGACGATGCGGGCGCAGGCGCTCTGCTACGCGCTCTCCTGGCGCTCGCTGCCGAGGGAGACCGCGCAGGTCATCCTCGCCGACCTCATCGCGGCGGGCCTTCGGCCCGACGACCTGGCACTCGGACTGAACCAGGAGCAGCTCCTCGAGCTCTCGCGCGGCGTCGCCGGCGAGGAGGAGTTCCTCTGGTTCGCCGTGGAGAGCCGGCTTCCTCGTCTCCGCGAGGAGGGCCGCGAGCGGCTGCGTGAGCTGCTCGGCCCCGAGCGTTACGCGCGCGCGATCGAGCAGCGCATGCAGCGCGCGTCGGAACATCCGGCCCTGTCGGCCCGGCTCGTCGAGCATTTCGCGGCGAATCCCAACGACGCCGGAGCGCCGACCATGGACGCGCTCCTCATCGCCACCATCCGCCTCCTCGAGGGCGATCTCCCGGATGGGGTGCCGGAACGCCTCTACGCGCTCGTGGCCGACGGCGGACTCCTCCATCGCCGCTTCCGCGCCACCCCTCCCGAGACGGAAACCGCTGAAGCCCTGGAGCGGACCGTGCTCCACTGGAACGGCAGCGAGCGGCGTCTCGTTCCCGTGCTGGAGATGCTCCAGGACATCGGTCTGGGCGGCCTGGGGGACGAATACGAGCGCCGCCGCAAGGCTCGGGCGCAGGATCTGCTGGAAGGGCGCAGCACCGAGGACGTGGACACCCAGTTCACCCTGATGACCCGCACCACCTACGACCGGCTCAACGTGGAGATGGCGAAGATCGCGCGCGATCTCAAGACCTCGATCCCCGCGGCGATCGAGAAGGCGCGCGCGCTGGGCGATCTGCGCGAGAACGCCGAGTACGAGGCGGCCAAGCAGCGGCAGGCGAACGCCGCGGCGCGGCTCCAGGAAGTCAGGGGGATGATCCAGCGCGCGCGCCTGATCGAGAACCTCGAGGTCGATTCCTCGCGCGTCGGCGTCGGCACGGAGGCGACGCTTCGCCCGGAGGGGAACAACGATCCCCCGATCACCTTCTGGATCCTGGGCGAGGGGGACGGGAACATCGCCCCGGGGGTGCTCTCCTACCGGGCGCCCCTCGCGCGGAATCTGCTGGGGAAAGAGGTCGGGGCCGAGGTGGAGCTGACCCTGGAGGAGGTGCCGCGGCGCTACCGGGTGGAATCGATCCGGCGGCGGCTTCCGGGGCAGGAGAATTGAGCTTGTCGCCCGGCGGGCGGGCTCCCGCCCGGTTCCCTGCGACGCCGCGACGCATCTGATATAGTAGCGGCCTCATTTCCAAGGTCCCAATTCCGCCGCTTCGCGGCGGTACATAAGGAGAACACCCCCATGTCCAAGCATCCCGTTCAGCCCCTCCCCTACGCCAACGACGCCCTCAAGGGGATCGGGTCGAAGACGATGGAGATCCACCACGACAAGCTGTACGCCGGCTACGTGAACAAGCGGAACGAGATCGAGGAGGCCCTCCAGAAGGTGGACCGCAGCAAGGCCAATCAGATCTACAGCGAGATGCGGGGACTGAAGGCCGAGGAGACCTTCGCCGCGAACGGCCAGATCCTTCACGAGATCTATTTCTCGATCATGGGCGGCGACGGGCAGCCCAAGGGCGAGGTCGTCGACAAGATCAAGGAGGACTTCGGAACGTTCGCCGCGTGGGAAGAGGACTTCAAGGCCTCGGCGATGTGCGCGCGCGGCTGGGTCGTTCTGGCGTACGACCCCACCGACCGCCGGCTCCACAACTTCATCGGCGACGCCCAGAACCAGGGCGGCGTCTGGGGCACGATCCCGGTGCTCAACTGCGACACGTACGAGCACTCCTACTTCATCGACTACGGCTCGGACCGGAAAGCCTACGTCGAGGCGTTCATGCGGAACATCAACTGGGACGAGGTGAACCGCCGTTTCACGAGCGCGGCGTCCATGGCGATGGCGAAGAAATAGCTCCACGGCTCATTGCAGTCCAGCGGGCGCCGATGCGTTATGCACGGCGCCCGTTTCGCTGCCATCGGACAAAGTTGATCCACCCCCGACAAGTCTCTGCAAACCGAGCTACTTACAGCCTGGCCCTTCGGGCCGACATGTGGCATGCCCTTTGCGTTTCCGGCTGCGGGGTTTCGTATGCCGTTCCTACCCGCTTCATGCGCGATGGGGATCGCGTAGGCCAAGGAGACCGATATGAAGACGCTCAGGTTGCTCGCGCTCGCGGCGCTCGCAGGGATCGCGCTGCTCGCGATCGGAGGCTGCACCGACACGTCCACCCGCTCCTTCCTCACGGTGGTCTCGGTGAACGACGGCAACGTCTTCTACAGCGACCTGGTTTCGGATTCCGGCACGGTCGTGGCGGACGAAGCGAAGATCACGCTGGGCAACATCCCGGCCGACGGCTCCGCACCGCTCGCCCCGGGCAGCCCGTATTCCGAAATCGTCGTGACCGGCTACTCGGTCACCTACGACAACGGCATCTATCCTCCGTACTCGGGCGGCCTCACCCTTCGCGTCCCCTCGGGCGGCACGGCCGACGGCTCGATCGCGTTGAGCGACCTGGGCGCGAAGGCCTCGGTGCCGACGAACGTCGCGACCGCCACGACGGCGCGCATCAAGGTCTACGGCTTCGTGATGGCCAACGGCTCGAACAACGGGGACAAGGTGGAAGCGCTGGCCAGCGTCCCGGTGCAGGTGGCGAACTTCAAGGACTCCCAGCTGCCCTGACGCCTCGTTCCCGCGCGCGATCCCCACGGCCCGATCCGCTCCGGCGGCTCGGGCCGATTCTTTGGGGGGCTGCGCCATCCGGCGGCGGCCAGACGGTCCCCCGTCGGGCGACGGCTTACAGGGTCGGTTCGGGAGCGGCGAGGCCGGAGGGCGGCGGCTCCTGCGCCGGCTGGGCGGCCAGCGGAACCTCGACGAGCCCCGACCGCTTGAGGGCCAGGATCCGCGCCCAGCGCCGCACGGAGTCGAGGAGCACGGTCGCGACGAGGAGCAGGAGCACGATGCTCAGGATTCCGTCGAGGTAGGCGACGAGCGGCCCCTTGTCGGCGACGTAGGCCGGCGAGAGGTAGCGGAACGTGTTCAGCACCCCCGCCGACATCGTGCTGACGGTCAGGAAGCACAGGGGGCCGAGCGTGACCCACGCGTAGCGCGAGGGGCGCTGGCGCAGGAGGAACGTCGTCCCCACCGCCAGCGCGATCACGGCCAGAAGCTGGTTCGCCACGCCGAACAGGGGCCAGATCGTCTCGATGCTCCCCGTCACGGTGAGAAAGCCCCACGCCGCGCAGACCAGGGCGCCGACGCCCGCCACCGCCGCGACGTTCGTCGTCGAGCCCAGCGGCGCCCACACGCGGCCGAGCACGTCCTGGAAGAGGTACCGCGCCACGCGCGTACCGGTGTCGAGCGCGGTCAGGATGAACACCGCCTCGAACATGATGGCGAAGTGGTACCAGTACGCCATCAGGTGCCCCATGCCGGGGATCTGGCGCAGGATGTTCGCCATGCCGACCGCGAGCGACACGGCGCCGCCCGTGCGCCCCTGCAGCGTCTCCTCGCCGACCAGGCGCGTCAGCTCGGGCAGCTGCACCGGATGGATACCGAGTGCCGCCACCGCCTTGGGCACGCCGTTGATCAGGAAGTAGTCGTTCGGCACGAGCGCCGTCGCCGCGACCAGCGCCATGATCGCCACCACGCCCTCGGTGAGCATCGCGCCGTAGCCGATGAACCGGATGCTCCCCTCGTCGGGCACCATGCGCGGCGTCGTGCCCGAGCCGATCAGCGCGTGGAATCCGCTGATGGCGCCGCAGGCGATCACGATGAAGCAGAACGGAAAGACCTTCATCCCCGGCAGCACCGGTCCGGTGCCGTTCACGAACGGCGTGATCGCGGGCATCCGGAGATTGGGATGGACGATCGCCACGCCGATCACGAGCAGCGCGATGGTCCCGATCTTCATGTACGTCGAGAGATAGTCGCGCGGACAGAGCAGGAGCCACACCGGCAGCGTCGCGGCGATGAACCCGTAGACCGGAAGCGCCACCCCCAGCGCGCGCGGCGAGAGCGTGAACCACTTCGCGTAGGGCGAGGCCACGAGCCAGGGCCCGAGAAGCACCGCGGCCAGGATCAGCGCCACACCGATCAGGCTCCCCTCCACCACGCGCCCGGGGCGGATCCGGTACATGTAGAGGCCGAAGAGGAGCGCGGCCGGGACCGTCATCGCGACGGTGAAGGTGCCCCAGGGCGAGTGCGCGAGCGCGTTCACCACGACGATGCCGAGACCGGCGAGCAGGAGGAGCGTGATGAAGAGAATGGCCGCGGTGGCCGCGCCGTGCGCGACGGGGCCGATCTCCCGCCGCGCGATCTCCGAGAGCGAGGAGGCGCGGTGCCGCACCGACGCGAAGAGGATGATGAAGTCGTGGACGGCGCCCCCGAGCGCGGCCCCGATCAGGATCCAGAGGGCGCCCGGCAGATAGCCGAACTGCGCGGCCAGCACCGGCCCGATGAGCGGGCCCGAGGCGGAGATCGCCGCGAAGTGGTGGCCGAAGAGGACGTACTTGTTGGTGCGGACGTAATCGCGCCCGTCCGCCATGGTCACCGCCGGCGTGGGACGCGACGGATCCACGCGCGCGACCTTGTGCGCGATGAAGGCCCCGTAATAGCGGTAGGCGAACGCGAAGACGACGATCGCCGTGAGCGGCAGGACCAGCGAGTTCACGCGGTTCGAAAGCCCTCCGGGTGACTCGGAGCGACGAGGTCGGGCGGGGCCGCTACTTCCCCGCGCCCGGGGCCGACGCCGGAGCGGCAGCGCCCTCGTGCGGCACGACCTTGGTGATCACGATTCCCCACGCGTCCGCGCGGTGGTAGACCGTGCCCGAGACGTCCACCTTCTGGTGGATGTAGCGCACGACGGGATCGTTCGGGTTCTTGCCCGGAAGCTCGCCGGCGATGAAATAGATCCGGTCGGCCGCCCGATCGTAGATGGCCAGCGTCTGGCCCGAGCGGGAGCAGTCGACGGCGCACTGGAAATGGCCCGGGCCGATCGACTTGGATCCGGCCTCGAGGAAGCAGGCCGGGTCCATGACCTCGCCGACGATGGTCGTGAACTTCCCCTTCTCGGGCGCGCCCTTCGCCTGCGCGCCGTCCATCTTCGACATGTCGTGATGATCGTGCCCGGCCATCGCGGCGGGCTGCTTGGCCGGAGCCGACTTCGCGGCTCCCTTCGCTGCGGGTGCCGGCGTGGAAGCGCCCAGCGCCGCGGCGCCGAGAGCGGCCGCGGCCAGGACGGAGACGATGATGTGCCTGCTGCGATTCATGCGATGTGGCTCCTTCCGCGCCCCGGGTTTCCGGCTTACGGCGTTTCCGCCGCGAGCTTCGCGTTGTACGGCTCGATCGATTCGACGCGGAGTCCGATGGCGCCGCCCCGGGCGTAGACCCGTCCCTTGACGAGGACCGGCTGCCCCACGTACTCCGCGACGCCCTTGTTCGGATCCTCGCCGGGCTTGTCGCCCGCCAGGATGTAGACCTTGTTCGTCTTCTTCTCGAGAATCGCGAGGGTCTGCCCCGCCTTGGCGCAGGCCGCGGCGCACTCGGCATGGCCCTTTCCGCCCGCGCCGTTGATGATCCAGCAGGACGGATCGATCACCTCGCCCACGATGGTGCGCGGTCCGCCCGCCGGGACCGCGGCTTTCGCCGGCTTGGCCGCCGCCGCGGCGGCGGGGGTCGCGGAGACCGGCTTCACCGTGGCCGAGACCGACGGCATCACGGCCTTGGCCGGCGCCGCGGGCTTGGCGGCCACCGGGGCCACCTTGGCCGGAGCGGCCGTTCCCTGCGCCGATGAGGTTCCGGCGAACACCAGCGTGGACAGCGCGATAGCCGCGACAGCCGTTCTCGACGCGAGCATTCCCTGGCCTCCTCTGAGGGCGGATGCGGACTGCTGGAACCGTGGAATCGGTGTGCCGCGAGCGTAACAAACGTGCCGTACCCTCGGCAAGCCAAGCGGTTCCCGGAGCACGCCATCCCTTCCCGCGCAAGGGGACGGTGGTACCACCCCGCGACCGGGCCGCGGCGCCGCGCGCGGCCGCTCGGCCAATGCTATGCTGCGGGGGCGAACCGACCCAAAACCGAGGAGAACGCATGCCTCAGCCATCGCGGCGCACCAGCCTGATCCCCTTCTCCCCCATTCGAACCATGTTCCGCCTGGCCGACGAGATGGAGCGCGCCGGCGGAGGGCCCGTCTTCCGACTGCACGTCGGCGATCCCGACTTCGCGCCGCCGGAAGCGGTGATCGAAGCGACCGCGGCCGCCCTGCGCGGGGGAAAGACGCACTACGCGCCGACCGCCGGGGTGCACGAGCTCCGGGTCGCCCTCGCCGAGAAGGCCCGCCGGAAGAACGGGATCGCGGCGACCCCCGACCACATCGTCGTCGCTCCGGGCTCGACCCAGGGCCTCTTCGCGGCGATGGAGACGATCTTCGGCGTGGGCGAGGAGTTCCTGCTGCCCGAGATCTACTGGCCCAACTACATCCAGGAGACGCTCCTCCTGGGAGGGCGCCCCGTCTTCTATCCGCTGGGCGCAGGCTACCAGCCCGACCTGGCCGCGCTGCGCCGGCTGATCACGCCGCGCACGCGCGGCATCCTGATCAACAGCCCGAGCAACCCGACCGGAGCGGTCTTTCCCGAAGCGACCCTCCGCGGCATCTGGGAAACGGCACGCGAGCGGGATCTCTGGATCCTGAGCGACGAGGCCTACGAGGACTTCGTGTTCCGCGGGGCGCACGTCTCGACGGCGACCTTCGAGCGGGACCTCCCCGAGGCCGAGCGGCGCGTGTTCACGCTCTTCACCTTCTCGAAGTCCTACGCGATGACGGGGCTCCGTCTCGGCTATCTCATCGCCCCTTCGCTCTACACGGCGACGCTCCTCCGGAAGTGCCAGGAGCCGCTGGTCGCGAGCGCGGCGATGCCGATCCAGTGGGGCGCGCTCCCGGCCGCGCGCGAGCCGGACCTGGGCGTGGCCGCGATGCGCGACGCCTATCGGCGCCGGCGCGACCTCGCGCTCGCGATCTTGAAGCCGGCGGGGCTCGCCGATTACGAGCCGGACGGCGCCTTCTACATCATGGCCGACGTGTCGTCGACGGGGATGAGCGGGGACGCGTTCGCGGAAGCGCTGCTGCGCGAAGAGCGCGTCGCGGTCGCTCCCGGCGTCGGGTTCGCGATCCAGCCCGACGTGGGCCCCGACGGGATTCCGGGCGCCATGCCGCACCCGAGCGGCGCGCCGGCCTATCCCTCCAATCCCAAGGCCAACCAGCGCGTGCGGATCGCGTTCTGCGTCTCGGACGAAGAGCTGCGGGAAGGGCTCACGCGCATGGTGCGGTTCGCCGATCGCGTGCGGGCGAATCGGGGCGTCAAAGCCGGAGCCTGAGCGCCGCTACCGGATCGCGCCGCGGCTCCGTTCAGGGGATCGCGACCGCCGGAGGCTGGCGCAGCGCGGCGCGCCCGCGCAGGAGGCACGCAAGAATCAGCGCCGCGGCGACGGCATTGACGATCGTGCCTCCCTCGCCGGGGTTTCCGAAGAGCATCGTGCCGTTGATCAGCCCGTCCACGACGAAGAGCACGATCGCCGCGAGGCCCAGCGTCCATCCCCAGGCCCGCCGCAGCATGCATCCCAGGCTGGCCGCCGCCGCGATCAGCCCGACCAGGATCAGGCCGCCGCCCAGGAGGCGCGCCGCCCCCTCGTCGATGCGGCCGGAGTCCACGAGGCCCGGACCCGACGTCGCGAGCATGACGCCGCCGGCGCCGCGGATCACGCCCAGGAGAAGGAGCAGGATCGCGCCCGTTCGAAGCGCGAGCAAAGGGGACATCGTCACGCCGCGGGCAGCCTTCCCGCGGCGCGCGCGGCCTCTTCCGTCGCGCGCAGGCGGTCTTCGATCAGCGCCAGCCCCCCTTCCCAGAAGGTCGGGCTGGTGAGATCCACGCCCACGATTCGCCCCAGCTCTTCCGGCGGCGCCGAGCCGCCCCGCGCCAGCATCTCGAGGTACGCCGGAGCGAACGAGGGACCCCGCCGCTCGTACTCCCGATAGACCGAGAGCGCGAACAGCTGCCCGTAGGCGTAGGCGTAGACGTAGCCCGGCAGCGAATAGAAGTGCGGGATGTAGGACCACCAGGAGCGGTAGCCCTCGGTGACGACGATGGAATCGCCCATCATCCGTCCCTGCGTCTCCGCCCACAGCTCGCCGAAGCGCTCCACGCTCAGCTCCCCGCGCTCGCGCCGCTCGGTGTGCGCCGCCTCCTCGAAGCGGTTCATGGCGATCTGCCGGAACACGGTCGCGATCATCCCCTCGAGACTCTCGGCCAGGAGTGCGAACCGCGCGCCGGGGTCGGTCGTGCCCTCGAGCAGCTTTCCGAACGTGAGCGTCTCCCCGAACACCGAGGCGGTCTCCGCGATGGTGAGCGGCGTGCTCTGGTGGAAGACGCCCTGCGGCCGAGCCAGGTAGGCGTGGATCCCGTGCCCCAGCTCGTGCGCCAGCGTGAGAACGTCGCGCCGCCGCGCCGTCCAGTTCAGCAGGACGTAGGGATGCGCCGAGGGCACCGTGTAGGAGCAGAAGGCCCCCGTCTGCTTGCCCGGTCGCACGGGCGCGTCGATCCAGGGCTCGTCGAAGAACCGCTGCACGCCCGCCGCGAGCTCGCCGGAGAAGGAGCGGTACGCCTCCAGCACCAGCTCGCGGGACTCCTTCCAGCCATGCTGCGTCTCGTGCTCGGCGACCGACGCATAGCGGTCGAAGTCGGCCAGGCGATCCAGTCCGAGCATCCGCGCCTTGAGCGCGTACCAGCGCCGCGGGATGTCGTAGCGCCCCACGATCGCCCCGATCAGCGCCTCGACCGACTCGTCGCTCGCCTCGTTGTCCAGGTTCCGGCTCTGGATCCAGTTCCCGTAGCGGCGATGCCGGTCGTCGATCGCCTTGTCGGAGAGGAGCGTGTTCAGGACGTACGCGCGGGTCCGGAGTCCCGGCTGGAGCGCCACCGTCGTCGCCTCGGCCGCCGCGCGCCGCACCTCGCGGTCCGAAGAGTGGAGGCGCGCCAGCGCCTGCTCCAGCCCCATGGTCGCGCCGTCGAGCGACACGGTGATCGAAGAGGTCAGCTCTTCGAAGAGCCGCGTCCAGGCGCTCCGCCCGGTCACCCCTTTGTCGGCCAGGATCCGCTCCTCCGGTTCGGTGAGGAGGTGCGGATGATGGCGCCGCGCCACGACGAGATGATGCCGGCAGAACGCGAGCGCCGGATCGGACAGGAGGGCTTCGGCGCGACGCGCCTCCAGGGCCGCCCACTCCAGCGTGACGAAGATCAGCTCGTTCGAGATCGCCGTGCCCCGCTCCTCCACGAGCGCGAGCAGCGCGCCGCGCGAGGGATCTTCCGTGTTCTCCGCGAAGCGGAGTCCCGCGTAGTTCGAAGCGCGCCCGAGACGGTCGGAGATCTCGGCGACCTCGCGCATCATGGTCGCGAACGCCGCCGCGTCGAGCGTGGCGATGCGGCCGTGATACGCGGCGGCGAAGGCCGTCGCGCGCCGCGCCGCCTCGTCCAGGAGCCGGTTCACGCCGGCGTCCCCGTCGCCCTGGACGAGCGGCTCCAGGTCCCAGACGACGTCGGCTGCGGTGAGATCCAGATCGGCGGCGGTGACGGTGGTCATGGGGAGTTCCTCATGGAGCGGTGGGGACCCGCACCTCCCGGTCGAGCACGGCCTTCAGCGCCGCCTCGAGGACCTCGTCGCGCCCCGCGCGAATTCCTTCGATCGTGGGATGGACGACGAGATCGGGGACGATCCCCACCTGCTGGGTTGGTGTGTGGTCCGGATAGAAGACGCCCAATCCGCTCATGGCGGCCCCCAGCCCTCCGGGCAGCCGAAGCGGCGAGACGTTGCCGTCGGCGCCGGCCGTGGTGCTGCCGACGACGATCGCGCCCGGGACCGCCCGGAACGCCATCGACGTGTACTCGGCGGAGCTTTGCGTCGTCTCGTCGACGAGGATCACGATCTTTCCGTCGTAATGCGGCGCCGCGGGCTCGATGACGACCGGCGCCATCCAGAAGAACGCGCCGGGATTCGCCAGATCCCCCCGGGTGAAGCGGACGAACGGGGTCGGCGCCTGGACCAGATGCTGCCCCAGGGCGAAGACCATGAACTCGCTCGGATAGTTTCGGATGTCGAGGATCCAGCAGCGCGTGCCGGCGGCCCGCTGCACGTACGAGGCGGCGTCCGTCGCCCGCACGGCCGAAAGCTTGAGATAGGCGACGTCGTCGGCCAGCCGGCGGAACGCCGGCCCCGGAAGGTCGTGCGTCGTCCCCGCCCGGGCGTTCATCGCGCGCGACGAGTCGCGCTGGGCCAGGATCTCGTGGACGCCGTCTTCGCGCCCCACCGAGACGCGGCACGGCCCGCACGGGCCCTGCGTCGCCCAGCGCGCGATCTCGCGCCGCCGCGTCGTCTCGTTCGACGCGGCGTAGTGCGGAGCCCAGGCCGCCGTCGCGGAATCGACGCTGGCGCCGTCGAGCGCTTGGATCACGTCGCCGATCCGAAACCCGCTCGCCGGACCGCGCACGGAATCGGCGAAGGCCCCGACCACGTAGCGGTCTCCGAGCGGCCGCAGCGCCACGGGAAGCCGGCAGCCGCCGCGGGGCGGGCGCGCGTCGATCGCGTTCCATACGTTGGCATGACCGTCCCGGATGCGGACCACAAGGTCGATCATCGCAAGGCGGTAGGCGTCCCGGTCCCCGGCGCGGAGGAGCTTCGGGATGAACTCCGCCAGGACGCCGTCCCACGGCTCGCGAATCAGATCGCGGTCCGGGAACCAGTACTCGACCACGTTCCAGAAGCGGAAGAGGGCCAGCAGGCGATAGCCCGCGTCGGGAGGATCCAGAGTCTTGTAGCCGTTCTCGTTCGAGAAGTCGGGATTCGACAGGCCGGTCAGGGAGGCATAGTAGTCATCGTCCCCCATGGACCGGTCGCGATAGATCCGTTCGAGGCGCTTGGAGAGATCCCGCGTGAGACGATTCGGATCGTGGATCCAGCCGATGGGGGGCGCGATCACGGCGGAGTCCGGAAGGGTCGCGCACGGCCGACAGGGGAGCGGCATCCCCACGCGATCGATCCAGCGGACCATGGCGCGGGCCGCGGCGTCGCGCGTCCTGGCCTTCGCGACCGCAGGCAGGATCCGGAAGAGCTCGTAGTCCCAGTTGAGGGCTCCCGATGCGACCCGGGGATGATGCACCTTGAGGAATCCCCAGACCTTGCCCAGGAGCGCCAGGTTCTCGACCCGGGCCTCCCGCAAC
>DATJEJ010000112.1:0-5099 GCA_035496795.1 Candidatus Omnitrophota bacterium | reverse complement strand
GGCCGCGGTCGCGGCGCCCCCGGAAGGGCGCGCGCCGGCGGGGGCCGCCCAGGAGACGTCGACGACGATCGCCTCGGCGACCCGCGCCTCGCGCGTCGCGGGGTCCCAGGTCACCGGTCGGAGCGTCACCGCGAGATAGCGCTCGCCGCGCGCCGCCATGAGCGCGGTTCCCGCGATCGCCGCCGCTTCCCCTCCGCCGCCGAGGGCGCGGTAGGGCGCCCCCTGCATCGCCGCGGCCACGGCTTCGGGAGCGACGCGGTCGCGGACCTTCGCTTCCGTGACGAGATGCGGCACCGGGACCGGCTCCAGCGAGCCCAGGGATCGGAAGGTGGACCAGGCGCCGCGCGCGACCGGAATGGAGCCCCAGGGAATCCGGAGCAGCACCGTCCGCGTGGGAAGCGACGGCTGTCCCCACGCGCCGCCGTCGACGCCGCCCGGAATGCGGATCTCGGTGAGATCGTAGCCCGCGACCCGGGCCCGGAACGTCTGGGCGTCTCCGATCGGGACGCGCACGCGATACCCCGTGGGAGTCACGCTTTCGACGATGGGGGCCGGAGCCGGGAGCGGCGTCGCGGAGGACTCGGACGGGATCTGCGCGCGCACCCCGGAGCCGGGCGTCAGGAGAAGGAGGAGGGACGCCGCGGCCAGGAACCCGGAGCGCGCGGGCTCGGAGAGGAGGGGCGTGCGGCGGTCGGGACGACTCAAGACTCGGGAATCCGCTCGGCTTCCTCGATCAGCATGACCGGAATGTCGTCCACGATCGGGTACCGGAGACGGCAGCGCTCGCACACCAGGCGCTCGGCGGCGCGATCGTAGACGAGGTCTCCGCGGCATTGGGGACAGACCAGGATCTCCAGCAGCTCGTCGCTCAACGGCATGGCTCAGGCTCCCGAGGCGGCCGCGGGGGCCGCGCTCTCCTCCAGATACACCCCCATCCGCATGTACTTCTCCAGCCGGCGGTCGAGAAGTTCCTGGGCCGGCAGGTCGATCAGCGCCCGGATGTGGCGCAGGACCGCTTCCTGGACGCGGCGGGCGGTCTCCTCCGGATCGCGGTGCGCGCCGCCGACCGGCTCGGGGATCACCTCGTCGATGACCTTGAGCTCGAGCAGATCCTGCGCGGTCAGCCTCAGCGCCTCCGCCGCCTGCTCCGCCTTGGTCGCGTCCTTCCAGAGGATGGCGGCGCACCCCTCCGGAGTGATCACCGAGTAGATCGAGTTCTCGAGCATCATCACGACGTCCCCCACCGCGATCGCGAGCGCGCCGCCCGACCCGCCCTCGCCGATCACCACCGTGACGATCGGCACGGCGAGATGGGCCATCTCGAGGATGTTCCGCGCGAGCGCCTCGGACTGGCCGCGCTCCTCGGCGCCCAGGCCCGGATAGGCGCCCGGGGTGTCCACGAAGGTCACGATCGGGATCCCGAAGTTCGCGGCCAGGCGCATCAGGCGGAGCGCCTTCCGGTATCCCTCCGGGTGCGCCATGCCGAAGTTGCGGTAGATGTTCTCCTTGGTGTCCCGCCCCTTCTGGTGCCCGATCAGCATCAGCGGCAGCCCGTCCACCACGGCGACGCCTCCCACCATCGCGGGATCGTCGGCGAAGCGGCGGTCGCCGTGCAGCTCCATGAACTCGGGCGCCATGACGGCCAGGTAGTCGAGGGTGTAGGGACGGCGCGGATGGCGCGCCAGCTTCACGCGCTGCCACCGGGTCAGCTTGGAGTAGATCTCCTGCCGGAGACGGTCCGCCTTCTTCTCCAGCCGCGAGACCTCTTCCTGGGCCGCGGCATCCCCATCCTGCGCCAGGCCGCGGGCGTCCTCGATCCGCCGCTCCAGGTCGAGGAGCGGCTTCTCGAAATCGAGCCAGGTTCCGTTCATGGGTCCCTCCGGGTCAGAAGGGAACGGCCTCCGCGCGCCCGCCCGCGCTCGGCGAACCGAGCGCGGGTCCGGTGACCTTCACGGCGTCGGCGCCGAGGCGCTCCCGAAGCGCCTGGAGCAGCTCCTCGCTGGGCGAGACCAGGAGCCGGCGCGCGCGGATCGTGACCGCGTCCGCGCCCTCCGCTCCCGGGACCTTGAAGTATACGGGGCTTTCGCCGGGGTGGCGAACCAGCACCGATCGGATCTCCTCGGGGGTGACCGAGGGCGGAGCCTTGACGAGGTCGATCCGGAGCTCGATCGGGCCCCCCTCCCCCGGGTGCGGGACGGGGCGGACCGCCGTGAGCACCATCTTGGGATCGGCCTCTTCGCGCACGTTCACCTTGCCGCGGGCCTCGATCACCGTGCCGGGGAGGAGCGCCGCGCGGCTCCGCTCGTAGAGCTCGGAGAAGAGAGTCGTCTCGACGGTGCCGCGCAGATCCTCGATCGTGACGAACGCCATCGGCCGCTTGTTCCGGTCCACGTGCGGCTTCATGGCGGCGATCAGGCCGATCAGCACGACCTCCTGCCCCTCGCGGCACTCGCGGAGACGCGCGGTCGTGTGGGTCGCGCGCGCCTCGATGATGTGCCGGTAGGCGCCCAGCGGATGGTCGGAGAAATAGAAGCCGAGCACCTCCTTTTCCCGCCGGAGCCGCTCTTCCAGGCCCCAGGGGGCGACCAGGGGAAGCGGCGGGTCGGAGGGAGCCGCCATCGGATCGGCGCCGAAGAGGCTCTCTTGATGCTTCACGACCGAGCGCGCGCGCTCCTGGATCTGCGCGAGCAGATCGCCGACCGCTTCGAGGAGCTGCGCCCGGTCCCCTTCGAGGCCGTCGCAGGCGCCGGCCTGGATCAGGGACTCGACGACGCGCCGGTTCAGGGCGGCGGTGTCCACGCGGCGCAGGAAGTCGGAGAGCGACCGGAAGGAGCCTCCCTCGTCGCGCGCCTTCACGATCGCCTCGACCGAGCCGACGCCGACGTTCTTCACGGCGGAAAGGCCGAAGCGGATGGCGTTTCCCTCCAGCGTGAAGGCGGCCTTGCTCCGGTTCACGTCGGGCGCGAGCACCTGGAGCCCGGAACGGCGCGCCTCGTCCACGAGCGCGACGATGCGGTCGGTGTCGCCGACTTCGCTGGTGAGCGACGCCGCGAGATAGGCGGCCGGATGGTGCGCCTTGAGATAGGCGCACTGGTAGGAGAGGATCGCGTAGGCCGCGCTGTGGGCGCGCACGAAGCCGTACCCCGCGAACTTCTCCATGAGATCGAAGATGTCCTCGGCCGTCTTCTTCGGGACCTGCCGCTCGGCGCAGCCGTCGAGGAACGACTTCTTCATGCGGGCCATCTCCTCCGGCTTCTTCTTCCCCATCGCGCGCCGGAGCAGGTCCGCCTGCGCGAGGGTGAACCCCGCCAGCCGGTTGGCGATCTGCATCACCTGGTCCTGGTAGGCGATGACGCCGTAGGTGTTCTTCAAGATCGGCTCGAGCGCCGGGTGCATGTAGGTGACCTTCTGCTTCCCGTGCTTGCGCTTGACGAAGTCGTCGATCATGCCGCTCTGGATGGGGCCCGGACGGAAGAGCGCGTTGATCGCGATGATGTCCTCGAACGTGTCGGGCATGAGCTTCCGCAGGAGGTCGCGCATGCCCGAGGACTCCAGCTGGAACACCCCCACCGACTGCGCCTTGCCCAGCAGGTCGAACGTGGCCTTGTCGTCGAGGGGGATCTCCTTGAGATCGATCGTCCCGCCGGTCGCCTGCCTCACGTGCGCGACCGCGTCCTCCAGCACCGTCAGGGTGCGGAGTCCGAGGAAGTCCATCTTCAGGAGTCCGACCTTCTCGAGCGAGTTCATGTCGAACTGGGTCGTGAAGTCCCCCTTCGGGGACTTGTAGACCGGCACGTAGTCCATGAGCGGCCCGGGTGCGATGAGCACGCCCGCCGCGTGCGTCGAGGCGTGCCGCGCCAGCCCCTCCAGGGCGAGCGAGCAGCGGATCAGGCGGGCGTAGGTCTCTCCCTGCTGCGGGAGCGCCTTGAGCTCGGGCACGATCTCCAGCGCTTTCGGCAGCGTCATCCCCAGATCGGGCGGCACCATCTTGGCCACGCGATCCACCTCGGCATAGGTCATCCCGATCGCGCGTCCGACGTCGCGCACGACGGCGCGCGCGGCCATGGTCCCGAACGTGATGATCTGGCTCACGCTCTCCCGGCCGTAGCGGCCCACGACGTAGTCGATCACCTTCTGGCGCGTCTCGTACGAGAAGTCGATGTCGATGTCGGGCATGCTGACGCGCTCGGGGTTCAGGAAGCGCTCGAAGAGGAGATCGAACCGGATCGGATCGAGGTCGGTGATCCCGAGGCAATAGGAGACGATGCTCCCCGCCGCCGAGCCGCGTCCCGGCCCCACCGCGACGCCGTTGTTCCGCGCGTAGTCGGTGAAGTCGCGCACGATCAGGAAGTAGCGCGCGTAGCCCACCTTGCAGATGACGTCCAGCTCGTACTCCAGGCGCGTGCGATGGACGTCCAGGACGGCGTCGCCGTAGCGCCGCGCCAGCCCCTCTTCGGCGAGGCGCCGGAGATACCCCTCCTCGCTCTCGATGTCGGGCGGGAGCGGGAAAGACGGAAGCTGCACGCGCTCGGTGTCCAGCGCCAGCTCGCAGCGCTCGGCCGCGACCAGCGTGTTCCGGAGCGACTCCGGCGCGTGCGCGAACAGGGTCGCCATCTCGTCGGGGGTCTTCACGTACAGCTGGTCGGTCGCGAAGCGGAACCGGTCGGGGTCGAGCATCGTCTTGCCGGTCTGGATGCAGAGGAGGACCTCGTGCGCCTCGGCGTCCTCGCGCTGCAGATAGTGGCAGTCGTTCGTCGCCACGACCGGGATCTCCATCCGCCGGCCCAGCTCGAGCAGCCCCTCCGCCGAGACCCGCTCCTCGGGGATGCCGTGATCCTGGATCTCGAAGAAGTAGGAGTCGGCCCCGTACAGGTCGCGGTACCAACCCGCCGCGGCCCGCGCCCCTTCGAGATCGCCGGCGACGACCCGCTGCGGCACCTCGCCGCGCAGGCAGGCGCTCAGACAGAGGAGCCCGCCGGCGTGGGCGGCCAGAAGCTCCTTGTCGACGCGCGGCTTGTAGTGGAAGCCCTCGGTGAAGCCGAGGGAGGAGAGCTTCATGAGGTTGCGGTAGCCCTCGCGGTTCTTCGCGAGGAGCACCA
>DATJEJ010000111.1:0-6118 GCA_035496795.1 Candidatus Omnitrophota bacterium | reverse complement strand
CGGGGGCCAGGATGCTGGGCGCGCGGCGCGGACGGGTCACGAGCACGCGGTCGCCCTGCTTCACGCGCCGGCTCGCGCGCGCCGGCCCGTCGTTCACGAGCACGTGGCCGGCGTCGATCAAGTGCTGCACGGCGGAGCGGGAGAGGCTGCGCTCGACTTCGGCCAGGTAGCGGTCGAGCCGCTCACCCGCCCGGGACGCCGGCACGAGATGGGTCTTCGGGATGAGGGGCGGCGACGCGTCCGGACCGCGCGAGATTCCAGGCAAGCAGGAGCACTCCCAGGGTGACGGCGCTGTCCGCGACGTTGAAGACCGGCCAGCGGGCCGTTCCGATTCCCACGTCGATGAAGTCGACCACCCAGCCGAGGCGCACGCGATCCACGAGATTCCCGATCGCGCCCACCAGGATGCAGCCGAGCAGAACGCGGTTCATGGCGCTCCGGTAGGTCTCGCGCAGGAACAGCCAGAGCACGACGGCGATCGCGACCACCGAGACGACGATGAACGGCACGCGGCTGCCCGGGAAGAGCCCGAACGCCGCGCCCGTATTGTGCACCAAAGTGAGGCGGATGAAATCCCCGAGAACGGAGACGGACTCCCCGGTCTCCAGCCGCGAGGAGGCGGCCTGCTTCGCGACCTGGTCCAATCCGACCACGGCCGCCGCGCAGGCGAGGAAGACCCCCGTGCGACGCGTCATCCGCGGGCCGTGTTCGTCTCTTTCTCCTGCTTCTCCTGGCATGCCACGCAGAGACTGGCCTGCGGAATGGCGTCGAGGCGCGCCTTGCCGATCTCCTTGCCGCACGACTGGCAGACGCCGTACTCGTTGCGGTACAGGCGGCGGAGCGCCTCATCCACGTTGTACAGCAGGCGGCCTTCGGCCGAGGCGAAGAGGAACGTCTTCTCGCGCTCCATCGCGTCGGTGCCCATGTCCGCCATGTGGAACGAGTAGGCGGAGAGATCCCCCGCCGAATCCCGCTGCGTCTGGTTGAGCGTGCGCTCCAGATAGCCGAGCTGTCCCAGCAGCTTCTTCCGCTCCTCGAGAAGCCGGTCCTCGAAATGCTTCAGATCCTTCTTGTTGAGCAACGTCAGCCTCCTTTGGGTACCCGCTCGATCCCGACGCGGGCCTGTTCTCCGTCGAATGTCCAGCTCTCCGCCGCTTCGCCGCCCGCGGCGCCGGGCACCAGCTCGACGGCGAGGACCTCGTCCTTGAAGGTCTCCTCGTGCCGTTCGAAGGCCCGCTTCAATCCCGGCGACAGCTCCCCGTACAGGCGGATCCGGTCCGTCACTTCGAATTCGGCGCTCTTGCGGAGCGCCTGCACGCGATGCGCCAGCTCGCGCACCAGCCCCTCGTCGCGAAGGGCGTCGTCGAGCGTGGTGTCCACCGCGACCGTGAGCGAGCCCTCCGACTGCGCCGCCCACGGCGCCCGGGGGGACTCCTGCACCTGCACGTCTTCCGCCGTCAGGCGGAAGACCTGGCCCTCCGCCTCGATCTCCCATCCCTCCGCGCTCAACGCTTTCCGGGCCGTCTCGATCGGAGCGGCCTGGATCGCGGCGGCCAGGGACTTCATGGCCGGGCCCGCTTTCTTACCCAGCACCGGGAAGTTCGGTTTCACCGCCGTCGTGAGGAGCTCGCTCCGGTCCTTCGCGAAAGCGAGCTCTTTCACGTTGAGCTCCTCTTGGATGACGTCCGCCAGCGATCGGAGCGCCTTTTGTTCGACCTCGGCGAGGCCGGCCACGGCGATCCGCCGGAGCGGCTGCCGCACCCGGAGCGAGGCCAGATTCCGCGCGGCGCGCCCGAGCACCACGACGCGCTCCGCCAGCGACATCGCCCGCTCGAGCGTCTCGTCCACCGCGGCCGCGTCGGCGACCGGGTAATCGGTCCAGTGGACGCTCTGCGGCGCCTCGGGGTTCGCCGGGCGGACCAGGTGCTGGTGCAGCTCCTCGGTGATGAAGGGAGCGTAGGGCGCGAGAAGCCGCGACACGGTCTCGAGGCAGGTGAAGAGCGTCTCGTAGGCCGCGCGCTTGTCGGCGGGATCCCCGGACTTCCAGAAGCGCCGGCGCGAGCGGCGCACGTACCAGTTCGAGAGCTCCTCGACGACGAACTCCTGGATCGCGCGCGCGCCCCGCGTCAGCTCGTAGCCGTCCAGCGAGGCGCGGCAGGCGAGGATCGTCGCCTGGAGGCGCGAGAGGATCCAGCGGTCCATGGCCGAGGGATGCACCGGCTCCGTGGCCGACGGATCGAAGCCGTCGATGTTCGCGTAGAGGACGAAGAACTGGGCGGTGTTCCGGAGCGTTCCCAGCAGCTTCTTCGCCGTCTCGGTCACGCCCTCCACGTCGAAGCGCGTCGAGCTCCAGGGCTGGCTGTTGGCGATGAGATAGAAGCGAAGGGCGTCGGCGCCGCGCAGCTCGAGGACCTCGTTGGGATCGACGGCGTTCCCCCGCGACTTGCTCATCTTCTTGCCCAGCTTGTCCTGCACCAGCTCGTTCACGAGCACGTGCCGGTAGGGGGCCTTCCCCGTGACGGCCACGCTGATCGCGAGCAGCGTGTAGAACCAGCCGCGCGTCTGGTCGACGCCCTCGGAGATGAAGTCGGCCGGGAACGAGACCCGGAACGCCTCCTTGTTCTCGAACGGGTAGTGCCACTGCGCGAACGGCATCGAGCCGGAGTCGAACCAGACGTCGATCACCTCCGGGACCCGCCGCATCACGCCGCCGCAACCCGAGCAGGCGAAAGTCACCAGGTCCACGTAGGGGCGATGGAGATCCAGCGGATCGGGGAGCCCCTTCCCCTGGCGCAGCTCGGCCACGCTGCCGACGCAGCGGTCGGAGCCGCATCCCTCGCAGCGCCAGATGGGGAGCGGCGTGCCCCAGAAGCGGTTTCGCGAGAGCGCCCAGTCCACGTTGTTCTCGACCCAGTTCCCGAAGCGGTTCCGGCCGATCTCCTCCGGATGCCATGCCACGGTGCGATGCGCCTCCAGCATCTTCTCGCGGAGCCGCGTGGTCGCGATGTACCAGGTCTTCCAGGCGTAGTAGAGGAGCGGCGAGTCGCAGCGCCAGCAGAAGGGATAGGCGTGGGTCGTCATCTCCTCGCGATAGAGCAGCCCGTGCGACGACAGCCACGCGCGGATCTCGGCCTCGGCGTCCTTGACGAAGCGCCCGGCCCAGGGCGTCACCTCGGCGGTGAAGCGACCCTGCGGATCCACCGTGTGGTGCTGCGGCAGCTCCAGCTTCAGCCCGAGCTGGTAGTCGTCCTCGCCGTACATCACCGCGGTGTGCACGACGCCGGTGCCGTCCTCGGTCGTGACGAACGGGGCCTCGGCCACGTAGTAGGCGTCCTTGCCCGTGATCTTCGCCAGGTCGATGAAATCGAAGAGCGGGCGGTAGCGCTTCCCTCGGAGCTCGTGCCCCCGCAGGCGGCGCTCGACGGCGTACGCGCCCTCGAGCTGCTCCAGCCGGGACTCGGCCAGGTAGTAGCGTTCCGCGCGCCCGTCCCTGTCCTGCCGGACGAGCACGTAGGCGATGTCGGGATTCACCGCGAGCGCCACGTTCCCCGGCAGCGTCCAGGGCGTCGTGGTCCACGCGAGCACGTAGGTGTCCGGCTCGTCCACCAGCGCGAACTTCACCGTGACCGACGGCTCGGTGACGTCGTCGAAGCCCTGCGCCACCTCGTGGCTGGAGAGGGGCGTGCCGCAGCGCGGGCAGTAGGGAACGATCTTGTGCCCCTGGTACAGGAGATTCGCGTCCCAGATCTGCTGCAGCAGCCACCAGACCGATTCGATGTACTCGTTGTGGAACGTGACGTACGGATGGTCCATGTCCAGCCAGTAGCCGATCCGTTCCGTGTTCCGGCGCCACTCCGCTTCGTAGCGGAGCACGCTCGCGCGGCAGCGCGCGTTGAACTCGGCGATGCCGAACGTCTCGATCTGTTCCTTCCCGCTGATCTTGAGCTCGCGCTCCACCTCGATCTCGACCGGCAGGCCGTGCGTGTCCCAGCCCCCCTTGCGCGGCACGTAGTGCCCCGTCATCGACTGGTAGCGGCAGACGATGTCCTTCAGGGTGCGCGAGATCACGTGATGGACGCCGGGAAGCCCGTTGGCGGTGGGCGGACCCTCGTAGAAGATGAACGGAGGCTGTCCCTCGCGGCGCTTCAGGCCGTCCTCGAACGCGCGGATCTCCTTCCAGAGCGCGAGCACCCTGCCCTCGGACTCGGCGGGATCGAGGCGCGTGGAGAGCGGACGGAAGCGTTCGGCGGCGGCGGGCATCAGCGCTCCGGATTCTCCGCGTCGGAAACGGCGGCGGGCATGCGCTCGAGCACGCGCGTGACCAGGCGCGTCAAGAGCGGCTCGGCTTTCGCCGCATGGGCGAGGATCTTCGGGATGTCCACCGCCTCGAGCGCGTCGGGCAGGCAGAGATCGGTGACCACGGCGAACGCCAGCACGCGCATTCCGCCGTGCACCGCCGCGATCGCCTCCGGAACGAGGGACATGCTCACGAGATCGGCACCCGCCCAGCGGAGGAAGCGGTACTCGGCGCGCGTCTCCAGATTGGGGCCCGCGACGCCGACCAGGACGCCCGACTGCAGCGCGATCCGCTCCTCCAGCGCGACCTCGTGCGCCAGGGCGATCAGCGAGCGGTCGTACGGCTCCGACATGTCGGGAAAGCGCGGCCCCAGACTGTCGTGATTCCTGCCGATGAGGGGGTTGTCCCCCATGAGATTGATGTGGTCCACGATCGCCACGATGTCGGAGGGACGATAGAGCGGATTCATGCCGCCGGCCGCGTTGGTGGCGATCAGCGTCCGCGCGCCGAGCGCGCGCGTGACGCGCACCGGGAAGACGACCTGGTCCATCGTCCAGCCTTCGTAGTAGTGGGCGCGCCCGTTCAGCACGGCGGTGGGCTTGCCGCCCAGCGTGCCGAGCACGAGGTCGCCCGCGTGGCTCTCCACGGCGGTCGTCGGAAAGCCGGGGATCTCCTCGAAGGGGATGACGTCGGCGCCGGGCATCGCCTCGGCGAAGCGGCCGAGGCCGGTGCCCAGGATGACGGCGACCTCGGGCCGGACCGCGCTCCGCGAGGCGACGAAGGCGCGCGCCTCTTCGATCCGGCGCGGCAGATCGTCCGCGCCCTTGGGCGCGGCGCTCACGACGGTGCTTCCAGCCTGCGCCATACTTCCTCCTCGTCCATGCCGTCGATCTCGATCCACTTCCTGCGCGAGGCTTCCCCTCCGGCGATCCGGACGGCGCTTCGCGACAGCCCCAGCCGCTCGCGCAGAAGGTCGAGCACCGCGCGGTTCGCGCGTCCGTCCTCCGGTGCCGCCGTCACCCGGATCCGCACCGTCTTCTCCGCGCGCGAGACGTGAATCTCGTCGGCGCGGCTCTTGGGCGCCACGGTCACCTGCAGCCGCACGGCCTCAGGCGTCCGGCCCGAAAATCGCCGACCCCACGCGGACGATCGTCGCGCCCTCCTCGATCGCGGCCTCGAAGTCGTCGGTCATGCCCATCGAGAGCCCCGCGTCGGGCGCGAGCGCGCCGCGAGCGACCGCCTCGTCGCGGATCCGTCGCAGGGCGCGGAAGGACGCGCGCGCGCCGGCCTCGCCGCCCTCCAGGGGGCCGATGGTCATGAGCCCCGCCGCGCGCAGCGAGCGGATCGCGGCGACGCGCTCGATCAGCGCCGGCGCCTCCTCCGGCATTGTGCCGTGCTTGCCCGGATCCCCCGAGGTGTTCACCTCGACGTAGGCCTCGAGCGTGCGGCCCGCCTCCGCGGCGCGCCGTCCGATCTCCTCCGCCAGGCGCTCGGAGTCGATCGAGTGGATCGCGTCGAAGAGGAGCGCCGCCCGCTTCGCCTTGTTCGTCTGGAGGTGCCCGACCAGATGCCAGCGCGGGCCGGGGCCGACGAGCGCGATCTTCGGCTCGGCCTCCTGGACCCGGCTCTCCCCCAGCTCGAGGGCGCCGAGCCGGAACGCTTCCCCGACCCGCTCGGCGTCGATCCCTTTCGACACGGCGAGAAGACGCACCGAGCCGGCCGGCCGGCCGGACCTTCCGACGGCCCTCGCGATGCGCTCCCGGACGTCGTCGAGCCGGTTCGAAAGCGAAGCGAGATCGCGCGTTCCAGCACCCCCGGAAA
>DATJEJ010000110.1:0-7633 GCA_035496795.1 Candidatus Omnitrophota bacterium | reverse complement strand
CGCGCCGTACTTCTTTTCGAAGGCGTCGCGATAGGTCGCGCGCAGCCCCATGATCGCGCTCATGTCCACCTCGTTGAAGGTGGTGAGCATCGCTGCGGTGTTCTGCGCTTCCTTGAGCCGCTCGGCCACGCGGAGGCGGAGCGGCGACATCGGCACCGCTTCCTCGGTGGCGGAGGCTTCGCCCGTGCCGGCCTCGCCCGTGCCCACAGCGCCGGGTTCCGTGCGCGGGCGGGTCGGCTCGGGCTTCCGCGCCATGTGCTCCAGCACGTCCTCCTTGAGGACCCGACCGCCCGGACCGCTCGCGGGCACGTCGGCCGGCGCGATGCCGTGCTGGCCCATCAGCCGCTCGGCGGAAGGCATGCGCGGGGGCGCGGCGGAAGGCGGCGCCGGCATCGGCGTCGCGCCCGGTGCGGGCGTTCCCTTCGCGGCCGCCTTGGGCTGGGCCGGCGCCGGAACGGGTGCCGGGGCGGCGGGCTGAGCCGGCGCGCCGGGCTGAGCTGGCGCGGGGGGCTGAGCCGCCGTCGCGTTCTTGGCCGCGGGGGCCGCCGCTTTCTTGGGCTTGGCACCGTTACCGCCCGCGCTCTCCGTCACGGTCGCGATCAGCTCGCCGATCTTCACGACGTCGCCCTTCTTCTTGAGCAGCTTCTCGATCGTGCCCGACACCGGCGCGGGAAGCTCCAGCGTCGCCTTGTCGGACTCGATCTCGACCACCGCCTCGTCGCGCTCCACCCGATCGCCCTCGCCCTTCAGCCAGGCGCCGATCTGGACCTCTTTGATGGACTCGCCGACTTCGGGGACTCTGAGCTCAACCGCCATGCGCCGAAGGCTCCCTGTCGAAGGCCGCGAGCAGGAGCCGCTCCTGCTCGATCTTGTGGCTGCTCGCCGCTCCGCTCGCGGGCGTCGCCGACTCCGCGCGGCTCACGACGTGGAAGGGGTGCCGGCCCAACAGCCGGTCCCCGAACCGCGCGCGCAGGAACGGCCACGCGCCCATGTTGCGCGGCTCTTCCTGCACCCAGGTGATCGCGAGATCCTTGGGGAGCCCCGCGAACAGCAGCTCCAGCGTCTCCTCGGCAAGCGGGTAGAGCTGCTCCAGCCGTAGGATCGCCGTCGTCTTCTCGCCCAGCACCTCGCGCGTCCGCATCAGCTCGTAGTAGATCTTCCCCGAGCACAACAGCACGCGCTTGGCTTTTTCCGCCGGCACCGTCGCATCCGCGAGCGCGCGCTCGAAGGTACCGGTCGCGAGCTCGGCCATCGGCGACACCGCGTCGGGATGGCGCAGCAGGCTCTTCGGCGTCATCACGATCAGCGGCTTCCGCCACGGCCGCTTCACCTGGCGGCGCAGCAGGTGAAAATACTGCGCGGGGGTCGTCGGATACGCAACCTGGATGTTGTCACGCGCGGCGAGCTGGAGGAATCGCTCGATCCGGGCGCTCGAATGCTCCGAGCCCATCCCCTCGAACCCGTGCGGCAGGAGCAGCACCAGGCCGGACAGGCGGCGCCACTTCTCCTCGCCGCTCGTCAGGAACTGGTCCACGATCACCTGGCCCGCGTTGGCGAAATCGCCGAACTGCGCCTCCCAGGCCACGAGGCCGTCGGGGGTCTCCAGGGAATAGCCGTACTCGAACCCCATGCATCCCGCTTCGGAGAGCGGGCTGTTCCGGATCTCGACCTCGGCCTGTCCGTCGGACAGGTGATGGAGCGGCGTGTACGTGGCGCCGGTCTTCATGTCGTGCAGCACGGCGTGCCGGTGACTGAACGTGCCGCGCTCGGTGTCCTGGCCGGTCAGCCGGATTCGATAGCCCTCCACCGCGAGCGTGGCCAACGCGAGCGCCTCGCCGGCAGCCCAATCCAGGGGCCGCTTGCCCTCGGCCATCTCGCGGCGCTGCGAGAGCCCGCGAAGGATCTTCGGATTGGCCGTGAAGCTCTCGGGGAGGATGGTCTGCGCGGCGAGAAGCTTCGCGAGCGCGCCCGCGTCCACCTCGGTGGCCACCTCGGGGGCGTGGGACTCGGGACCGCCCATGTAGCGCGTCCAGGGTCCGGCGGGCGGATCCGGGAGCGTCGTGCGCTTCACGCTCCGCGTCTCGTGCAGCTCCGATTCCAGGAAGGCGCGCATGCGCTCCGCCATGGCTTCGGCCTCTTCGTTCGTGATCCGACCGGCGGCGACGAGCCGGTCGGCGTAGAGCTTGTGGATCGGCTTCCGCTTGGCGATCGCCTCGTACAGCAAGGGCTGCGTGAACGCCGGCTCGTCCCCCTCGTTGTGGCCATGGCGCCGGTAGCCGTACAGGTCGATCACGACGTCGCGGTGGAACGCGCGGCGGAACTCCATCGCGAGGCGCGCCGTGCGGATCACCGCGTCCGGCTCCTCGCCGTTCACGTGAAAGATCGGAGTCTGCAGCATCCGCGCGACGTCGGACGAATAGGGCGTCGAGCGCGCGTCGTCGGGATCGGTCGTGAAGCCGATCTGATTGTTCACGATCACGTGCAGCGTGCCGCCCGTCTCGTAGGCCGAAAGCGCGCTCAGGTTCAGCGTCTCCTGCACGATCCCCTCGCCCGCGAAAGCCGCGTCGCCGTGCATCAACAGCGTCATCCCGCGCGCGCGCGCGCGGTCGCCCACCTGGTCCTGCTTCGCCCGCAGCCGCCCGATCGCCACCGGGTTCACGAATTCCAGGTGGCTCGGGTTGTAGCAGAGCGAGAGGTGGATCGTGCGTCCCGAGGGGAGCGCCTTGTCCTTGCTGTAGCCCAGGTGGTATTTCACATCCCCGCGGTAGTGATACAGCTCGGGGTCCTGATCCTCGAACTCGTAGAAGATCTGGCGCGGCTCCTTGCCGAGCACGTTCGACAGCACGTTCAGGCGCCCGCGGTGCGCCATGCCGAAGACGATCTCGCTGAGACCGTGCCGGTCCGCCGATTCGACGGCCGCGTCGAGCAGCGGGATCAGCGCCTCCGAGCCCTCCAGCGAGAACGACTTCGACCCGATGTACTTCCGCTGGATGAACTCCTCGAACACGGCGGCCTGCGTCAGCCGCTCGAGCACACGGCGCTCCTCGTCGGGATGGAGCGGCGTCTGGAACTCGGGACGCTCCAGCCGAGCCTCCAGCCACTCGCGCCCGCCCACGTCGCGGATGTGGGTGTACTGGATGCCCACCGGCCCGCAGTAGATCTCGCGAAGGCGCGCGACCAGCTGGCGCAGCGTGCCGGCGGGGCGTCCGCCGATCGCGTCGCTGACCGGCCGGTCCAGGTCGGCCTCGGTGAAGCCATGGAACGCCGGGTCGAGATCGGGCGGATCGGGGCGCACCGCGCCCAGGGGGTCGATGCGCGCGGCGAGATGTCCGCGCGAGCGGTAGGCCTGGACCAGCGAGAAGGCGGAGTTGGCGCTGGGCGGGGCGAAGCCTGTGCGGGCCTGTGCCGGGAAGGGCGCGGGCGCATGGCGCTCGGGAACGCCGGGTCTCGGCGAATCGCGATCGACGAAGCTGGGCTCCAGCTCGCTCGAGATGAACGGCGCGTTCGCGCGCGAGCCGTTCCGCTCGGCGATGCGGCCGAAAAGGCCGCGACGGGGAAACGAGGGATCCAGCCTGGGATCCGCGGCGAAGCCGTTCGGCTCCGCCAGCTTCTGGAAGTAGCTCCGCCACTCCTCGGGCACGGCCGAGGGATCGCGGAGGTACTGGGCGTACAGCGCCTCCACGAAGGGGAGGCTCAGGGTGTTCGGGGACTGCTTGCCGTCGGCCATGTGGTGTCGCGTTCCTGGGTGTTCGGGTGCGAAGCTATCGCTCAGGGGGAACCCGACTTGGCACTGCGAAAGCCGTGCCGTCGCTCCCCTCCGCATTAGATACGTCCGATGGAGATCGCGATCCTTGGGCGCAAGGCCCAAGCCGCTTATGATGCCATGGAAGCGCTTCCCGAGCATCAGGTTTAGTTGACTGTGAACACACGAGTTGCGAGAGCCGGGGCGGGCGTTCCGGACCCCTTTTGGAGGCGAGAAAAATGCTGCGTTCGACCGACCCGGCCACCGGCCGGGTGATCCGGGAATACGAAGAGGCGGATACCGGGAAGATCGCGTCCGCACTGGAATTGGCCGATCGGGCCGGGGCTGCGTGGCGGGAGCGGTCGTTCGGGGACCGCGCCGAGGTGCTCGGCCGGGCCGCCGGGCTCCTCAGGGCGAGAGCGGCCGAGTACGCCGACGTGATGGCCGCCGAGATGGGCAAGCCGGTCGCGCAGGGCAAGTCCGAGTGCGAGAAGTGCGCGTGGGTCTGCGAGTGGTTCGCCGAACACGGCGAGCGGCTGCTCGCGAGCGAGGAGATCCCGACCGACGCTTCGCGTTCATACGTCGCCTACCGGCCGCTCGGCGTCGTGCTCGCCGTCATGCCCTGGAACTTCCCCTTCTGGCAGGTCTTCCGCTTCGCCGCCCCCGCGCTGATGGCGGGAAACGCCGGTGTGCTGAAGCACGCCTCGAACGTGAGCGAATGCGCGCTCGCCATTCAATCCGTGTGGCGCGAAGCGGGCGTGCCCGAGGGGGTGTTCACGACGCTGCTCGTGGGAAGCGCCGCGGTCGGTGACATGATCGCATCGCCGCACGTGCGCGCGGTGACGCTGACCGGGAGCACGCCGGCGGGCCGGTCCGTTGCGGCGGCGGCGGGCCGCGCGTTGAAGAAGACGGTGCTGGAATTGGGCGGGAGCGATCCCTACGTCGTGCTCGAGGACGCCGATCTGGATCTGGCGGCCGACGTGTGCGCGGCGGCGCGGCTCGTGAATACCGGGCAGTCGTGCATCGCGGCCAAGCGGTTCATCGTGGTGGATGCGGTGCGGGAGGCGTTCAGCGAACGCTTCGTCGCGAAGATGCGCGCGGCTCGATTTGGCGACCCGCGCGATCCGGCGAATGGATTAGGACCGCTCGCACGCCACGATCTTCGCGATCAGCTCCACGCCCAGGTTCGCGCCAGCATCCAGCGCGGCGCGCGGGTGCTGCTCGGCGGCGACGTGCCGCCAGGGCCCGGCGCCTATTATCCCCCGACCGTGCTCGACAAGGTCGTCCCGGGAATGCCCGCCTACAACGAAGAGCTGTTCGGCCCCGTCGCCGCCCTCATCGCGGCGCGCGATGAAACGGACGCGATCCAGATTGCGAACGACTCGTCGTTCGGCCTGGGCTCCGCCGTGTTCACGCGGGATCTCGAGCGGGGTCGCCGGATCGCGGAGCACGACATCGAGGCCGGCTCCTGCTTCGTGAACGCGCAGGTGCACTCCGATCCCAGGCTGCCGTTCGGCGGGATCAAGGAGTCCGGCTACGGGAGAGAGCTCGCCGCGTTCGGGATCCGAGAGTTCACCAACGTGAAGACGATCTATGTGAAGTAGTCCCTCGGGCGGGGAATCTGCTTGTTTTCGATACGCGTCCAGGAGGGATAAACTCAAAGTGGTCCCCATGCCGGTCTCTCCCTGCGGGTTCCCCGGCCCGGTCGAGGAGGAGGAATGCGCTACCCGCCCAGGGTTCTTTCATTCGCTCTGTTTCTCCTTGCAGCTGCGCCCGTTGGCGCCGCCGTACCCGACGTGGCGAATTCGTTCTACGTCCCCCAGACTGGCGCGGTAACGACGCCCACGGAAGGGACCACCGCGACACGGCTGTTCCGGCTGTGCCCGAACATGGACGGTTCCGTGACGTTTCCCAACAACGCTCGGATCAAGGTGGTGGTTCGAAACGGACACGGAGGCGGGATCGCGGGCATCGCCGCGACAGACATCTGCATGCTGTTCAACGGAGGGACCGCGGATCAAAGTTTCAGCGGCTTGGGCGCTGATTCCGTGATCGCCAATTCGCAATACAACCTATCGCCCTTGTGCCCGGATGTCCGCTGCGTGACCGCCGACGTGCCGACGGACAGTTCGGGAACATCCTACATCACGTTCCTCGGTTCGGATGGGGTACAGGGTGGCGTCGCGGTTCGGAATCCGAATCGGAAATGGGGTCACTACGACACCGAGCTCCCGGTGTACGTGCTGGGGTTCAAGCTCTCGGGCCGTCTGACGAGCGCGTCGGGGAACGGCACGTACACGCTCCGGATCAAGAATCTGGACTGGACGGGCGGTTTGACGACGGCCATGAACGCCGGAGAGACCGTGAACATCCTGGACCTGAATGGTGAGGCGAATTCGATCGGGATCAACAGTGCCGTCAGCTACTGGAAGGACTTCGACTCTTCGGGCGCGGTGAATTCAACAGACCTGAACATCCTGATCACCCACCTGAACCATAATTGCACCTTCCCGAACGATCCGTAGAATCGGCAGCAGAAAGCCGGCGCCGCGGGAAGCACGGCGCCGGCCCGACGTGAGCGACCTCGCTTCTACCGCGTCATCGTGCCCATGCTCTTCATCATGCCCATCATGTGGTCGTGCATCAGCGAGTCCTGGGCGGCCATGTTCATGACGCCGTCCACCATCGTCTGATCCTTCGCCATTCGGTTCATGATGCCCTGCATCACGTTTCCGTTGGCCATCACCTTGTCGATCACCAACGCCTGGGTCGTATCGGAAGCCATCAGCCGGTCCATCATGGAACCGGCCATGTCCGGGTTCGACGCGATCGTGTCCATGACCTTGGTCTGCGTCTCGGTGCTCGTGGTCATCTGCTTGGTGACGTCGCTGCTGCATCCGGCGACGACCGCAAGACAGATCGCGAGCGCGGCGAATACCAGGATCCGTTTCGACATAGACCCTCCTCTATGAGTTTCACCTTCGTCCTCGGGTCCTCGGTACGGCAGGTCCGTCGACGGGGTCGTGCGCGGGGCATCCGTCCCCGCGCCGAACGATGGTGACATACCTCGGGGTGGAAGGGTAAGTACGGAGCGCGTATACTGTTCCGTCCGATACGGATGCGCCCTTTCGCCCCACGCCACCAGGGACCCCATTGATCCGCCTGAACGGCATCGGTTACTCGATCGGCACCCGCACGCTCTTCGACGGCGTGGACTGGAGCATCGGTCCCGGCGACCGCGTGGCGCTCGTCGGGCCGAACGGCGCCGGCAAGACCACGCTCTTGAAGATCATCCTGGGGGAGATCGCGCCCGAGCACGGCAATCGCGTCCTCTCCAAGGGCACCCGATTCGGCTACCTGCCTCAGGAGGCCGCGGAGAAGTTCGAGGGTACGGTGCTGGACCGCGCGATGGATGCGCACCGGCACCTGATCGAGATGCGCGAGGAGCTGGACTCGCTCTACCAGGAGATCCCGACCCTTTCGCCGGACAATCCCGAGATGGAACGCCTGCTGGACCGCGCGGGCGAGCTGCAGCACCACCTGGAGCAGCACGACGAGCACGCGCTGGAGCCCGAGGCGCGCCGCGTGCTCGCGGGGCTCGGCTTCGCGGCGGAGGATCAGGACCGGCCGCTCGCCGAGTTCTCCGGCGGCTGGCGGATGCGCGCGGCGCTCGCGGCCCTGCTCTTGACCGATCCCACGCTGCTCTTCCTGGACGAGCCCACGAACCATCTCGATCTGCCGGCGATGGAATGGCTGGAAGACTATCTCGAGGACTTCCACGGTGGGCTGGTGGTGGTCTCGCACGATCGCGTCTTCCTGGACCGCGTCACGACGGAGATCCGGGAGCTGGACCAGGAGCAGCTCTCCGAGTACGCGATGTCGTTCACGGAA
>DATJEJ010000109.1:0-16773 GCA_035496795.1 Candidatus Omnitrophota bacterium | reverse complement strand
GTGTCCACGATCTGCTGGACCTGGTCGCCGCTCCCGTGTGGCACGCGGACCATCGTCCCCTCCCTGTCGGCGGGGGAGCGGTGGCGGACGAACGCCGGGTTCAGGCGCTCCAGCTCGTCGAGCGGCACCTCCGTGACCTTGGAGAGGAGCTGCAGGTCGATCGGGCCGCGCACGGTGATCGCGTCCACGCTCCAGGGCGAATTCTCGGGCACGGTGAAGCCGTAGCGCTCGGGATCGGAGGCGATCTCCATGGCCGCCATGAACTGCGGCACGTACTCGCGCGTCTCGCGCGGCAGGTTGAGCGACCAGAAATCGTTCGTCTTCTGACGCTTGATCGCGCGGAGCACCGTCCCCTCGCCGCTGTTGTAGGCGGCCAGCGCGAGCGGCCAGGAGCCGTCGAACATCTCGTAGAGGCGGCGCAGGTATTTCGCGGCCGCGCGCGTGGCCAGCTCGGGGTCGCGGCGCTCGTCGACGTACGGCGTGATCTCCAGTCCGAAGAGCTTCGCGGTGCCGCGGATGAACTGCCAGGGGCCCACGGCGCGCGCCACGGAGCGGGCGTGCATGTTGAATCCGCTCTCGACGAAGACGAGGTTCGCGAGCTCCTCGGGGACGCCCTCGGCGCGCAGGTTCTGCGTGAGGAGGTCCATGTAGTTGCCGGAGCGCGAGAGCCACTTCTGGAAGACGTCGCGGCCGCGGCCGGTGTAGTAGGTCATCCACTTCTCGACCCGCTCGTTCGTCTCCGGGACGACCGGATTCAGCTTGTGGGGATCCTTCGCGACGGCTTCCGCGGGAGCCTCGGGAGCGGGCTTGCCGTCCTTCGCGTCCTCCTGCTTCACCACTTCCTTGGCCTTGTCGAGCTGCTCCTGCGCGCGCTTGCGCGTCCCCTCGAGCTGGTCGCGGAGCGCCTCGGCGCCCTGCGGGGCGGGGACGATCGCGTTCAGGTCGCGGAGGGAGGATTCGACGAGGGCGAGGGCCTCGGCCGGAAGACTGGAGTTCACGGCGTCCTGGGCGGCGGCAGCCCGGTCGCGGACGACGTCGAGGGGGTCGGAAGCGGCGATCTTGGCGTCGTCGACGCGGGGGCCGTCCGAGGCGTCGGCGCGGGCGGTGGCCCAGCTCGGGGCGTCAGGGCTGGAGAGCCCGGCGCGCGCGGGCGCGACGGGGTACGCCGCGATCAGGGCGACAAAGGCGATTGCCGCGAGGAACGACCGACTCGATCGAAATCGAATCAACGGGGCCTCCCGTAGGGTGCGACCGGACTCGAGGCCACGTTGGTCGAGCGGTCCGATCGTTGGTCAACAAACATCCGAGGGTTCGATTTAGTGCCGGCAGGAACCTCGACACGTTAGCCGCTCCCCGTGCAGAACGCAAGTCGCGACTGCCCGGTCGTGCCGTTTTCCAGCCCGAATCCTCTTGGTTTTGGCGGTGGTCCTTGCCTGACTTCGAACACTGCAACTGACGTGCCAGCAATGGGACAAGCCCATCATTGACTTTGTTCGGATGCCGCCCCTATTGTGCGGATTCGATGAACGCGGAACTCGGCACCCAGCTTCGAGTCGCGGGACTGGTGCGGAGCCCTGACCACGAGGGGGCTCTGGCCCACCTCGATCTGGACCGGGGATTCGCCCTGGTGGCCCGCGGGGCCGCCTCCCTGTCTGATGTCGTTGACCCAACCATCTGGGTCAAAGAGAAGCTGTCCGTGGCCCTGGTGGCTGGATCCGACCCCTCGGAGACCCCCCTGGGCCGCATCATCACCGCCCTCCGTTCCATCCACGCCGAGCTGGTCCGCCGCCCGGCCCGGGACCGCCCCTGGGTGTCGGTCCTGGCGGCCGTCTTCCACGCCGGGGACGGCTTCGTGGTCTCGGCGGGGGATTGCGCCTGTTTCCGCTTCCGGGACGGCCTCCTGTCGCGCCTGGAGCGCCCCGGAGACGCTCCGGGACTCATCCCGCCCCGTGGCGCCCTGGGTTCCGAGCAGCAGGTGCGCCTGGACGTGGTGCCTCTGCGTCCGCGGCCGGGGGACCTCTATGTGGCCTCCACGCGACAGCTGCGCGAAGGGGAGCTGGCCGCGCTGGCCCGGGACCTCGCCTCCGCGCGCGACGGCGCCGAGCTCCTCCGGGCGGGCGTCGAGGGATCGAGCGATCGCGGTCGCTTCACCGTCCGGGTGCTGGAAGGGGAAGAGGACGCGGCATCGCTTCCGGCGCGTGCGGAGTCGCTCTTGCGGGCCCCGTCCGCGGCCGAAGCGGCGCCCGAGGCGACGGCCGGCGAGCCCCCGCGGCTCGAGATCACCCCTTTGATCCCGGAAACGGCCCTCGTCGACGCCGGCGATCCGGTGGAGGAGACGACGGCAGCCGCAACGGCCGGCGCGTACGCCGCGGCATCGGAGCCGCCCGTCGCGCCCGCCATCGAGGAGGATGAGGAAGAGCGCCTCGGCGCGCCGAAATTCCTGCTCGATCCCGACGCGATTTCGGACGAGCTCGCGCCGCCGGGCGTTCCGGGCGCGCTGCGCTCGGCGCCGGTCGCCGAGGACGAGGGCGCCGTGGCCATCCCCGCGGCAGAGGCTCTAGAAGCGGGGCCGATGGAGACCGAATCGGTCGAAGCGGCGGACGCGGCGCCTCCGCCGCCGCGCCGGCTCGCGCAGATCGAGGACGCGCCTCCCTGGTACGAGCCGATCGCGCTCTGGGTCGGCGGGGCGCTCGCGATCATCGCCCTGGCGCTGCTCGTGCGCGCGATCTATCCGGGTCTGACGGGCGGGCGCGAGAAGGGCACGCCGCTCCCTCCCGCCGTCGCCGCGAAAGGGGTCGTCGACTTCTTCTCGGATCCCGACGGGGCCGCGGTGCGCGTCGACGGCGAATGGCTCGACGGGAGGACGCCGCTCGCCGGGGTGGAGCTGGAGACTGGCACCCATCGCGTCGAGCTCGACTGGGGCCCCGCCGGCACGTGGCGCGATACGATCCGCGTGACGGGAGGCGAGCGGCTCGCCGTTCACCCCGCGATCTACGGGACCATGGCGCTCCGCGCCTCCGATCCGGCGCGCACGCTGGACGTCTATCTCGACGGGTCGTTCGCGGGAACGACGCCGCTCCGCCTGGACCACGTGGTCGTGGGGCGCCATCTCGTGCGCTTCGGCGGCCCGGGGGCGGCCGGCACGACGCAGCAGATCGACGTCCTGCGCGACGCGCCCGTGGAGGTGATCGGAAGCGCGGGCCCCGCGCCCACGACGGGCAAGCTCACGATCCGCTCGGCGCTCCTCACCGACGGGGGCTTCGAGCCGGGGAAGGGCGATCCGGTGTGGGTCGACGGCGTCGTGCGCGGCGTGACGCCGCTTTCGGTCTCGCTCAAGCCGGGCGACCACAGCGTGCGCGTCGTGCGGCGCAACTTTCCCGCCCAGGTCACCGTGATCGACGTGAAGGCCGGCGGCGATCACTACGTCACCGCGGAATTCGGCGCGCGCTCCGAGCAGCCGCTTCAGCTCGCGCCGCCGGAAGGGATCTCCATTTCCAGCCCGCTCCCGGTCACCGTGACGATCCCCGAGGACGCTTGGGACCCCTCGGTCTCCGTATGGCTGTACGCGGCTTCACCCGAGGGAGCCTTCCAGGCGAAGCGCATGACCAAGCTCGACGGGGGCGATCGCGTCTTCGCGGCGGTCGTGCCCGCCGAAGTGGCGCAGAACGGCGATCACCGCGTCCGCATCTACTGCAAGGCGTCCGGCACCGACGGACGCGAGCTCTTCACGGAGATCGTCACCCTCCCCGTTCGCCCCTAGGCCGCACCGCGGCGCGGCCATGCGCGCCGATCACCGACGTCGCGCGACCTCCTCCGCGCATCGCTCCACCGCCCCGCGCCGGAGGCGCCCGTGCGCCCGATCGATCCGTTTCGTCTCCCCGCTTCCGCGCTCGCCTGGATGCTGCTCGCCGCCGGACACGCGGCCGGCTGGGCCGCGCCCGTGCCCGCCGCACTGGCCGTGCCCGCTCTCGCCGCGTCGCTCGGGCTCGGCGCGGCCTCGCTGCTCGCGGGCGCCGTGGGCTCGCGCCGCGCCGGCGGGGCGCGTCGCGCGCCGTTCCTCCGCGCCGAAGCGACTCTTGGCGCCGCCGCCCTCGTGGCGGCGGGCGCGGTGCTCGCCGCCGAGGTGGACGCCGCCTCCCCGCCGCTCCCGGTCCACCCGCGCGCCGCGCGCGTGCGCGTCGTGGGCCGCGTCCTCGACACAACCACGCTCGAGGCGAACCCGGCGTCGGTTCTCTTCGAGGCGCGCCGGGTCGGCGTCGGCGGGCACGAAGCCGCCTGCGACGCGCGCGTGGTGCTTCGTTTCGGGGACGAGGCCGGGGTTCCGCGCTGGGCGTTTCCGGGGCTCTGGCTCGAGGTGTCGGGAGACTTCCGCCCGCCCGAGGACGCGCGCAATCCCGGCGTGGAGGCTCCCGGGCGCTGGCTGGAGCGCTCGGGCGTGGCGGGGACGATCGACGCCGATCCCCTCGGCGTCTCGGCCGCATCCGACCCCAGCGACCCCGGCGCGGGGGAGACGTGGGTCTGGCGCGACCGCATCGCGCGCGCGTTCGACCGGGCGCTGACGTCGCCGGTCGCGGGGCTCGCGCGCGGCATGATCCTGGGCGACCGTTCCCTGATCGCGCCCGCGACGCGGAACGACTTCCGCGACGGCGGGACGATCCACATCCTCTCGATTTCGGGCCTCCACGTCTGCATCCTGGGCGGTTTCGTGGCGCTGGCCGCGGCGGGCTTGCGGCTCGCG
Organism: Candidatus Omnitrophota bacterium; assembly: GCA_035496795.1. Lineage (GTDB taxonomy): Bacteria > Eisenbacteria > RBG-16-71-46 > SZUA-252 > SZUA-252 > DASQJL01. Next base: position 12,035 of record DATJEJ010000109.1, on the reverse strand, counting down.
CTGACGCCGGCGCTCGCGCTGGAGCTCCTCGCGGTCTGGGGCTACACGTTCCTGGTCGGGGCTCCCGCGTCGGCGGCGCGCGCGGCGCTGCTCTGGACCGCGGTTCGGGGCGGGCGCGCGGCGGGCCGCGAGGTGCGCCCGATCGCCGCGTGGGGATCGGCCGGGCTCCTCCTCCATCTCTTCGATCCGCGGAGCGTGCACGACCCGGGCTTCCAGCTCTCCTTCGCCGCGGTGCTGGGGCTGCTCGCGGCGGGGGGCCTGGGCGGGGAGAGCGACGAGCCCGACGCGGCCCCGGTCCGGGTCGTGAAGAAGTGGGTTCGAGGCGGCGCGGCGATTGCGCTCCAGAGCGCGGGCGCGACGGCCGGCACGGCCGGGCTCTCGGCGCGGCTCTTCGGCGCGCTGCCCGTCGCGGGATTCGTGCTGAACCTGGCCGTGGTGCCGCTGTGCGGCGTCTTCATGGGCGAGGCGTTCTTCTACCTCGCCGCCGACGCCACCCGGATCCCGTTCTTGCGAAACGCAGCAGCGGGAGCGCTGGACGCCTCCGGGCTCATCCTGCTCGCCGTGAACGCGTGGGGGGCGCGCGCGATCCATCCGTGGCCGCTCCGCCGCGTGCCCACGGTGGCGGCGCTGGCCGCGTCTTCGGCGCTCCTGATTCTGGGCGCCGCGCTGCGCGAGGGCTCGCGGCACGAATCGCCGCGCGTCGCGCGCACGCTCCGGCGCGTCGCGCTCCTCGCGGCGCTCGCGGCGGGGATCCTTCCGCTTGCCGCTTCGTTCCTGCCGACGGGGGCGCGGCGCCCTGCCGCGGCGGCCCTGGTCGCGATCGACGTGGGACAGGGGGACGCGCTCTTCGCGCGCGGCGCGGAGGGAACGACGCTCCTCGTGGACGGCGGACCGGCGACCGAGTCGCGCGACATGGGGAAGGCCGCGGTGGAGCCCCTGCTGCGCGCGGAGGGAATCGCGCGGCTCGACCGCGCGCTCCTGTCCCACGCCCATGGCGACCACTTCGGCGGGCTGGAATGGCTCGCGCGCCGCGGCTGGATCCCTTCGCTCCTCGAAAACGGCAGCGATCCGCGGGCAGCGTGGCGCCGCGCGATCGACGCCGACCTCCGCGCGCGCGGCGGGCGGCGCGTCGTCGTCGCGCGGGACACGACGCTCGTCGCGGAGGGGACGCGCACTTCGTTATGCGTCTGGGCGCCTCCCGCCGACTCCCTCGTCCGCGCGCGCGGGAACGCGATCGAGAACAATCGCTCGCTCGTGGCGACGCTCACGCTGGACGGCGCGCGGACGTTCCTTCCGGGGGACGCGGAGGACGAGGCGGAGGCGGCCGATCTCCCGCGCGTCACGCCGGTCGAGGTCCTCAAAGCGCCGCACCATGGGAGTCGCACCTCCAGCACGGCGGAGTGGGTGCGGGCGCTCGCTCCGCGCATCGTGCTCGTCTCGTGCGGTGAGAAGAACCGGTTCGGCCACCCCTCGCGCGCGACGATGGGACGCTACCGGCTGGCGGGGGCTCGAGTCTTCCGGACCGACCAGGAGGGCGCGATCCGGGTCACGATCGCGCGCGGCGGCGCCTGGGTCTCGACGCGTGCCCATCCCGAGCCGGAATGGGTCTCGTGGCAGCGTCCCAAGTCTGAGAGGGCAGCATCTCGTGCGCGGCAGGCTTCGCCTGTCCTGGAAGGAAGACAAAAGGTACATATACATTAACATGCTCTGGAGCATGTCTTGGTGCCATCGTGACTCGCAAACGGGGCCCGGAGGGTGCAGGCGTCCCCGTTTGCGCCCCCTCGTCGCGTATGATAGAAGTCGCCGATGAAGCCGACCCGGCTCCTGATCCTGGCCTCGGGCCGGGGGAGCCACGCCGTGAACCTCATCCGGGCGACCCGGGATGGCCGGATCGAGGGGGCGGTGGTCCGCGTCGTATCGGACCGGCGCGAGGCGGCGGCGATCCGCGAGGCGGCGGCGCTCGGGGTACCGACCTCGATATTGGAGCCGGAACGGCCGGGCGCCCGTCTCGCGCCGGAGGCCGAGGCGGCGCTGCTGGCGATCGTGAGGGCGGAGCGGCCGGACCTGATTGCGCTCTGTGGGTTCATGCGCCTGCTCCGGGCTTCGTTCCTCGAGCAGGCGGGCGTGCCGGTGGTGAACGTGCATCCGTCGTTGCTGCCCGCCTTCCGCGGACTCGAGCCGCAGCGCCGCGCGATCGAGGCCGGCGCGACGGTCACCGGCGCCACGGTGCACTATGTCGACGCCGGCATGGACACCGGTGCGATCGTGGCGCAGGCGGAGCTGCCGATCCGGTCAGGGGAGACCCCGGAGGAGCTGGCGGCGCGCCTCCTGCCGCTCGAGCACGATCTGTACGTCGCGGCCATTCGCAGCATCCAACGAACCAGCGAATCCAGGAGAGACCGCATGAAAGCCACCGAACGGGCGCAGCGGGACGTCGTCGTTCCCGGCCGCGCTCCCGATTACCGCGGCAAGGTCCGCGACATCTACGACCTCGGCGACCGGCTGCTGCTGGTCGCGACCGACCGACTCTCGGCCTACGACGTGATCCTGAACGAGGGGATCCCGGGCAAGGGACGCGTGCTGACGCAGATCTCGCGCTTCTGGTTCGAGACGCTCCGCTCGATCGTGCCCAACCACTACGTCACCACCGACGTGGGCCGCTTTCCGAAGCCCTTCTCGGAGCATCCGGAGCTCCTCGAAGGGCGCTCGATGCTCGGGCTCAAGGCGAAGCGCTGGGACGTGGAGTGCGTCGTGCGCGGCTACCTGGCGGGATCGGGATGGAAGGAGTACCAGCAGTCGGGCGAGGTCTGTGGCGTGAAGCTCCCGCCGGGACTTCGCCTCTCCTCGAAGCTGCCCGAGCCGATCTTCACGCCCGCCACAAAGGAGGAATCGGGGCACGACGAGAACATCACGTTCGACCGCATGGCCTCGATCGTGGGCGGAGAGACGGCCGAGCGCCTGCGCGACGTCTCGATCGCCATCTACAAGGCGGCCGCGGCGCACGCGGCCGACCGCGGGCTGATCCTGGCCGACACCAAGTTCGAGTTCGGCGAGCGGGACGGCGAGCCGCTCTGGATCGACGAGGCGCTCTCGCCCGACTCCTCGCGCTACTGGTCGATCGCGACCTACGAAGAGGGCGTGGCGCAGGACTCCTTCGATAAGCAGGTGATCCGCGACTACCTCGATTCGGTGAAGTGGGATCGCACGCCGCCGCCGCCCGCGCTGCCGGAAGAGGTGGTCGAGAAGGCGGCCCGACGCTACGAGGAAGCGCTCACGCTGATCACCGGAGGACGGGCGGCGCGGTGAACGCCATCCGGATCTCCCGCGCGCTGATCTCGGTCTCCGACAAGACCGGCCTTTTGGAGCTGGCGCACGGTCTCGGGCGGCACGGGGTGAAACTCCTCTCGACCGGGGGGACCGCGACGGCGCTGCGCGACGCCGGCTTCGGCGTGCGCGACGTGTCCGAGGTGACGGGATTTCCGGAGCTCTTCGGCGGGCGCGTGAAAACGCTCCACCCGGCGGTTCATGGGGGAATCCTCTACCGGCGCGGGCACGCGACCGACGAGGAGGAGCGCCACCGGCACGGCATCGTCTCGATCGATCTCGTCGTCGTGAATCTCTATCCCTTCGAGTCCACCGTCGCGAAGCCCGGCGTGCGGGATGCGGAAGCGGTCGAGCAGATCGACATCGGCGGCCCGGCGCTCATCCGTGCCGCGGCCAAGAACCATCGCCACGTGGCCGTGGTGGTCGAGCCCGCCCAGTACGGCGCCGTGATCGACGCGCTCGATCAGAACGAGGGGACCGTGCCGGAGGCGCTCGCGCGCGAATTCGCGGGTCGCGCCTACGCGCGCACCGCGGAGTACGACGCATCGATCGCGCGCTACCTGGCGTCGCGCGCCGGCGTGCCGGCCCCGGCACGGGCCGGCGAGGGCGCGACCGGCGTTCCCGGGTTCGCCGCGGGCGACGGCGCTCCGGAGGTGGGAGGCGCGCTGCCCGAGCGCTGGGCGCACGCCTACCGCAAACGTCAGACGCTCCGCTACGGCGAGAACCCCGGACAGGAGGGGGCGCTCTACGCCGCGGAAGTTGGAGGCGGCGCGGTGGAGCGGCTGACGCAGGTCCGGGGAAAGACCCTCTCGTACAACAACCTCCTCGACATCGAAGCGGCGGTGTCGCTGCTGCGCGAATTCGGCGGGCGGGGCGGCGCCGTCGTCGTGAAGCACCGGAACCCCTCGGGCGCCGCGCTGGCGGAGAGCGCGGCCGACGCGATCGCGGCGGCGCGCGATGGCGACTCGCTCTCGGCGTTCGGCGGGATCCTGGGCTTGAACCGCCCGCTCGACGACGCCGCGCTCGATGCGGTGGGGAAGTTCTTCTACGAGGTGATCGCCACGCCCGAGATCCGCGCGAGCGAGACGCGGCTGGCGGAGCTCCGGAAGAATCTCGTCGTGCTCGAGCTGGGACCGTTGCTCGGGCAGTCCGCGCCGGCCGTGGCGGTTCGAGGTCTCCTCGACGGGCTCCTGGCCGAGACCGCGCTGCCGGCGCCCCGCTTCGAGCAGTGGAAATCCGCCTCGAAGCGCGCGCCGACCGACGCCGAGACGCGCGACCTCCGCTTCGCGTGGAGCGTGACGCGGCACGTGGTCTCCAACGCGATCGTGATCGCGAAGGGAGAGCGCACGCTCGGAATCGGGGCGGGGCAGTCCTCCCGCGTGGACGCCGTGCGGCTCGCGCTCTGGAAAGCGGAGCGATCGGGCCACGACGTGCGCGGCGCCGTGCTCTGCTCCGACGCCTTCTTCCCGTTCCCGGACTCGGTGGAGCTCGCGGCCCAGGCGGGAATCGCCGCGGTGGCGCACCCGGGCGGCTCGGTGCGCGACGGCGAGAGCACCGCGGCGGCCGACGCGGCGGGCATGGCGCTGGTTCTCACCGGTGAGCGGTGCTTCCTGCACTGATCTGCGGTATTCTCACGGAATCCAGTCCAGGTACTCAACTCGAGCCGAGGAGGAAGACCCCCTGAATGACCCGACCGCTTCCAACCTTCTCGAGATGAACCCCGCCACGCAGAGCCCCGCCCCACGCACGACCCACGAACGCCTCGTCATCCTCGACTTCGGCTCCCAGTTCACGCAGCTCATCGCGCGCCGCGCGCGGGAGATGGGGGTCTTCGCCGAGATCTACGGCCCGCACATCCCGCCCGAGGAGCTGAAGCGCCTGGCGCCCAAGGCGATCGTCCTCTCGGGCGGACCCTCGAGCGTGCTGGAGGCGGGAGCGCCGCAGATTCCGAAGGGCTCGCTCGACCTCGGGGTCCCCGTGCTCGGGGTCTGCTACGGCATGCAGCTCCTGGCCCGTGATCTGGGCGGGGACGTCCGGCCGAGCGCGCGGCGGGAGTACGGCATGGCCACGCTCGAGGTCTCCAAGGAGTGCGCCCTCCTCAAGGGCGTGCCGCGCGAGAGCCGGGTCTGGGCGAGCCACGGCGACACGGTGGCGAAGCTTCCCGAGGGGTTCGAGCGGATCGCGAGCACGGAGACGGTGGTCGAGGCGGCCGCGCAGGACGTCGCGCGGAGCCTGTACGTCGTCCAGTTCCATCCCGAGGTGGCCCACACCGCCCACGGGAGCCAGATTCTCCGCAATTTCCTCTTCGACATCTGCGGCTTCCGCGGCGACTGGTCCATGGGGCAGGTGCTGGAGGAGCAGATCGCGAAGGTGCGGGCGCAGGTCGGATCGGGCCGCGTCATCTGCGCGCTCTCGGGCGGGGTGGATTCGTCGGTCGTGGCGGCCCTCCTCCACCGGGCGATCCCGGGGCAGGTCCGGGCGGTCTTCGTGGACCACGGCCTCCTGCGCCACCGCGAGGCCGAGCAGGTGGTGGAATCGATGCGCGCGGTGATCGGGGAAGACCTCGTCCCCACGGACGCGAAAGCGCGGTTCTACGAGGCCCTTCGCGGCGTGGAAGATCCCGAGGAGAAACGAAAGATCATCGGCCGCATCTTTATAGAGATCTTCGAAGAGACGGCCGCACGCCTGGGACCTCCCGAATTCGATTTCCTGGCCCAGGGCACCCTCTATCCCGACGTGATCGAGAGCACCTCAACCCGGGGGCCCTCGGCCAAGATCAAGTCCCATCACAACGTGGGCGGCCTCCCCGAGCGCATGAAAATGGAACTGGTGGAGCCCCTTCGTGAGTTATTCAAGGACGAGGTTCGAGAGCTGGGGGCGCTCCTGGGGCTTCCGAAGGCCGTCCTGGGCCGCCACCCCTTCCCCGGTCCCGGTCTCGCGGTCCGGATTCTGGGGCCCGTATCGCCGGAAGCGGTGGAGACCCTGACCCATGCGGACGATATCTTCATCCACGAGCTTCGCTCCTCGGGGGAGTACGAGCGCGTCTGGCAGGCCTTTGCCGTGCTCCTGCCGGTCCGGACCGTGGGCGTGATGGGGGATGGCCGGACGTACGATCAGGTGGTGGCGCTCCGCGCCGTCACCTCGAGCGACGGGATGACGGCGGACTGGGCGCGGCTTCCCGATGCCCTGCTGGCCCGCGTCTCCTCGCGCATCGTGAACGAGGTGAAGGGCGTGAATCGCGTCGTCTATGACATCAGCACCAAGCCTCCGGCCACGATCGAGTGGGAATGACCGGCGGACCAGGAAGGAGTCGTCAGTGACCCGTCGTCGAATCGGTTGGTCGGGGTGGTGGGGGCTTGCCGGGATCGCCGCGTCGTTGGTCCTTGGATCCGTGCCCGCGGGCGCGGTCAGCGTCTCGCCGCGCGTGCTCGAAGCCGCGCGCAAGGATCCGAAGGCCGCGGCCGCGTTGAAGGAGCGCCTGGGGCGGTGGGAAGCGTCCAAGAGCGTCGGCGTCGACCGCGCCTATCCGCAGTTCGCCCTCGATATGGCCAAGTTCCCGCGAGGCGGCGTGGCGCACCGGAACATCCTGGTGGTGCTCGCGCAGTTTCCGGCCGAGGGATCGGCCCCGGCGCGGGTGCCCGACGCCAAGAGCACCCCCTTCTACTACCAGCGCCTCTTCTTCAGCGACGATCCCAACGACGGAATCATCAGCCTGCGCGAGTACTACAAGAACCAGTCGCACGGCAGGCTCATCATCTCGGGCCAGGTGACGTCGAAGTGGGTCAACATGCCGCACTCCTACCGCTACTACGCCAACGGCACCTCAGGGCTCGACTTCTCCTCCTATCCGCGCAGCGCGCAGCGCGCGGCCGAGGACGCCATGGCCGCGGCCTACACCGACTTCGGCGGAAAGCTCGGCTTCTTCGACAACGACGGACCCGACGGGACGCCGAACAGCGGGGACGATGACGGCTACATCGATGCCGTCATGGTCGTCCACCCCGGACGCGGGTCGGAGATCATCCCAAGCACCGACCCCGAGGATCCCAACTGGGCGCTCTGGTCGCACGAGGCGGGGATCACGCAGTTCTCCAACTGCGACTTCACGAACCTGAACAGCACGCCCGACTGCGTGCCCGGCTACGCGCTCGGGAACGTGAAGGGCTTCCTCTACGTGCTCGTGGGCGAGTACAACGACTATCCCGGCGACTTCGCGGTGGGGACGTACTGCCACGAGTTCGGGCACACCCTGGGTCTCGTGGATCTCTACGATCCCAACGCCGCCGGGCTCGGCTTCTTCTCGTTGATGGCGCTGGGCAACTACCTCCCGTACGTGGCGAATCAGGTGCTCGGCTCCCACCCGGGCGGGCTCGATGCCTGGTCGCGGCAGTACCTCGGCTTCGATCCGCCCGACGTGGCGAAGACGCCCGGTCAGTACAAGCTCGCTCCCGTGAGCGAGGGTGGCGGTTCGCTCAAGATCTGGTCCAACGGGGAGCCGGGGACGGAGTACTACCTGGTCGAATACCGGAAGCTGAACGGGCCCGACCAGTACCTGCCCGGGGACGGCCTCGTCGTCTACCACGTGAACGATCTGCAGAACGACAATCTCGGCGGACCCGCCAACTACCGCGTCTCGATCGTGCAGGCCGACAGCCTCCATCCGCTGCAGCTCGAGGACCCCAGCATCAACGGGAACTTCGGGGACGCCGCGGATCCGTTCCCCGGAACGCTCGGCAAGCGAAGCCTCACGAACGACACGCAGCCCAACACCCGCAGCCTGGCCGGAGCCAACACCGGCATCCGGATCTGGAACATCGTCGCGGGCGCTGACGACAACGCCGACAGCGCCTCGTTCGATCTGGCCTTCTCGACCAAGCCCGAGCTGCGCATCGCCGGCGTCTCGATGAACGACGGCGGCGGGGACAACTATCCGGACCCCAACGAAACGGTGCAGCTCACGGTGACGCTCCGGAACGTCGGGCTCGCGTCGGGCGCGGTCTCGCTCACGCTTGCCTCGCCCGACGCCAACGCGACGGTCACGACCGCGGCCAGCACGGCGCCGGCGATCGCGGGGGGTGCCACCGCCACGACGAACGCGCCCTTCGTGATCTCGGTGGGCAACCCGGGATCGCTTCCGTACGACGTGCCGCTCTCGCTCTCCTGGAACGACGGCTCGGCCTCCGGGACCGAGACCCTCCTGTTCACGATCGGGATGGGCTCCGGGCTCGCGGACGATTTCGAATCGGGCGCGCAGGGGTGGACGCACGTGGCCGTGACCCCCTCGAACAACACGCTCGACGAATGGCACGTCTCGACGTCGCGGGCGCACGGCGGGACGTCGGCGATGAAAGTGGGGAGCACGAACCCGCTCGGTACCGGCACGAACGAAGCGCAGACCTACGCCTCCGAAGAGGACGCCGCGCTCATCTCGCCCGCGTTCGACCTGCCGGCGAACTCGGAGCTGACCTTCTGGTCCTGGATCGATGCCGAGACCAACGGCGGGACCGGAGCCTGGGACGGCGGCCGCGTGGAAATCTCGATGAACGGCGGCGAGTGGGTTCCCCTCGCCGTGGACGGCGGCTACGGCTACGTCATGGAGTTCAACTCGGGGGCGGCGCTCCGCGGCGCCGATGTCGTCTCCGGCTCGCCGCAACGGTGGCGCCGCATGGTGGCGGACCTGACGCCCTACTCGGGCACGGCGCGCATCCGCTTCCGGTTCGCCACGGACGAGGCGAACGACCCGAGGCTGGGCACGACGCTGGCGCAGCTGCGCTACTACGAGGGCTGGTACGTGGACGACGTCGCCGTGCAGGCGCGCACGGGCGGCGGTCCGGTCGCGCGGCGCATCGCGTTCCACGCCGGCCCGAATCCCTACCGCCTGAACGGTCCGTCCTCGGGAGCGGTGCACTTCCGCTTCAGCGCGCCGGACGGCCTGCCTCGGCCGGGGCAGGATCCGGAGATCCGGATCTATGACGTGCGCGGGCGCGAAGTGGGCCGCACCGTGGCCACCGCGAATCCGCTCGCTCCCTCCGAGTTCCTCGGCACGTGGAATCCGAAGACCCAGGGAGGCGCCAACCTCGGCTCCGGAATCTATTTCGCGCGCCTCGACTTCTCGGGGAAGGTCCAGACCACCCGGCTCGTCCTCGTGCGGTAGACGGTGGCGCGCCCGCTCGGCAGCGCCATCGCATCGATCGCCCTTCTTCTGGGCGCGCTCCTCGGCATCGGGCCGCGGGGCGCGCCCTTTTGTGCGCCGGCCGGCCAGGCCGCGCCGGCACGTTCGGCGAAGCCGCTCGGCGACTCGCTCCGCGTCGCCCAGGGCAAGGCGCCGCTTCACGAGCCGGAGTGGGCCGCGCGCCGCCGCGCATGGCTCCGCGCCCGGTCCGAGCGGCGGGCCGCGCGGTGGACGGGATCCCTTCCGGAAATGGTGCGCGCGCTCCGGCGGGAGGCCTCGCTGGAGTCGCTCTACCTGGCCTCCGTGCATCCGGAGAAGCGTGAGCGCGACGCCGGCGCGGCGACGGCCGCCGCCTGGCGGGACGCGGCCCTCGACGCCATCGAAGACGGCCGCGACGCGCTGGGACTCTCGATCCTCGCGGGCCCCGCCCGCGGCGACGAAGCGCTCCTCGCGCTCCGGGCCCGGGCCGCTCTGAAGCGGGGGGCACCCGACTCCGGCCTGGCCATCCTCGCCTGGCCGCCCCACCGTCCCGCGCGCAAGGGCGGCGCGCCACGCCCTCTCGATCTTCCCTCGCTCTTCGTCGCCGGCGCCCTGGCCGACTCGGCGGGCCAGCCCGCCGCCGCGCGCGCCGCCTACTGGACCATCTTGCGGTCGGGGGATCCCTCGCCCGCGGCGCGCCGTACGGCGCGCCTCCGCCTGGGGTCGCTCCTCCTCGCGGGAGGGGAGCCCCGCCTGGCGATCGCGGTGCTCCATCCCGAGGAGGAGGAGAGCTCCGAAGCCGCGCTCCTGGCGGCCTCCGCGCGGGCCGCGATCGGGGATACCGCCGGCGCGACGTCGCACCTGGCGCTCCTCGCCTCCACGCGCGGGATCCCCACCGCCGACCGCTACGCCGCAGCCATGCGCGCCGCCTCGTGGATGCGCGGCGGCGGGGCCGATTCGATGGGAGAGCGCGTCTGGATCGGGCTCCTCCGCGCGCTCGACTACGTGGGCGAGCCCTCGACCGGGCTCGCGCTCATGGCCGCGCGACGGGTCCCCGCTCCCGACAGCGCCGCGGCGCTCGAGCGGGCGGACGTCGGGGCCGCGCTCCTCGCCAAGGCGCGCCGGCACGCCGACGCCGCCGCGGCCTTCGCGCGGCTCCTCGCGCGCCGCGACCGTCCCGCCGCCGACCGCGCGCGCTGGGCCCTGGGCCTCGCGCGCGCGCGCCGGAGCCTCGGCTCCTTCGGCGCCACGGACAGCGCCTTCGTCGTCGCGGCCTCGCTCGACTCGGCGGGGTCGTCGGGGGAGAGCGCGGCGTGGGAGCGGGCGCGCGAGTGGGAGAACCGCCGCTCGGGAAGGGAAGCGGCGCCGGTCTTCGCGTGGGCCGCGCCGCGGATCAAGACGCCGGCCCTGGCCGAGGCGGCCCGGATCCACGAAGCGGTGAACTGGATGCGCGCGGGGGCGCTGGACACGGCGCGCGTCGCGCTGGACCGGCTGGGCCCCTCCTCGGCCATGGGACGCTTCTGGACGGCGCGGCTCGCGCTCGCGCGCGGGGACAGCGCCGCGGCGCGCACGGCGTTCGCGGACACGTGGCGTCTCGGCCCCTGGACCTACGAGGGACTGCGCGCGGTCGAGGACCTGCGCGACGCGGGGCGCTGGCCGCGCGATTCGATCCCGTTCCGGATCGCGCCCCCCTCGCGGCGACTGCTCGCGCCATCGCTCGGCGAGGATCCTCCGCTGCGCGCGCGGATCTGGAGCGCCCTGGGCTACACCTCGCTCGGGCGCGAGACGCTCCTCGACTGCGCCCGAGCGGAGCGGAACGGGATCGGCCCGTGCTCGGCGGCGCTCGAGGAGCGCGGCTTCTTCCGCGCGGTGGCCGCGCCGGGCGACTCGGCCGATCTCCGGATGGAGTACCCCCCGGCGTACGCGCTGGACGTCTTCGCCGCCTCCGCGGCGGAGTCGCTCGACGCCGCGATCGTCTGGTCGATCATGCGCCAGGAGACGGGCTATCTCGCGGGGGCCCGCTCGCGCGCGGGAGCCCTGGGACTCCTCCAGCTCCTGCCGAAGACGGCCAACCAGCTCGCGGCCCGGCCGGTCCCCCCCGACTCGCTCCTGGACCCCGCGCTCAACGTGCGGCTGGGGGCCCGCTACCTCGAGAAGCTGGACCGCGAAATGGGGGACCCGCGAGGCACCTTCGCGGCATACAATGCCGGCGAGGACGCCGTGCGCCGCTGGATCGCGGAGCAGGGCGCGATCGACGATCGATGGGTCGAGCTGATCCCGTACCGGGAGACGCGCGACTACGTGAAGCAGGTCTACGCCGCGTGGCGCCGGTACGAGGCGCTCTACGGCACCGCGGTGCGCTAGGAGGGCCGGGGACCGAGTGCTCCTTCGATCGGAGCTGAAACGAAAAGCGATCCATCTCGCGTCGCTCTCGATCCCGCTCGGCTACTACCTCACTCCCGATCTCTGGCAGCGCGACTGGGAGCGCGCCCTGCTGGCCGCGGTGATCCTGTCGCTGGCGATCGAGGTGTTCCGGCTGAACCACCTCCCGACCCGGAAC
>DATJEJ010000108.1:0-3019 GCA_035496795.1 Candidatus Omnitrophota bacterium | reverse complement strand
GAACGTAGCGCAGGAACTTCACGCCTGGAGCACTCCCTTCTCGAGATGCCGCGTGACGTGCGCGCGCTCGGCGGCGTGCGGATCGTGCGTCACCATCACGATCGTCTTCCCCATCTCCGTGTTGAGCCGCTGGAGGAGCGTGAGGATCTCGCCGGCGTTCCGCGCGTCGAGGTCCCCGGTCGGCTCGTCCGCCACCAGGAGCGTCGGGTCGGCCACGATCGCGCGCGCGATGGCGACGCGCTGCTCCTCCCCGCCGGACAGCTGGCGCGGGTAGTGCCTGGCGCGATCCTCCAGTCCCACCAGCCGCAGCGCCAGCGCGACCCGCTCGCGGCGATCCTTGGCGGAGAGCCGGGTCAAGAGGAGCGGCAGCTCCACGTTCTGCTGCGCCGTGAGAACCGGGATGAGGTTGTAGAGCTGGAAGATGAACCCGACGTTCTGGGCGCGCCACGCCGCGAGCTGGTTCGAGGAGAGCGTCGTGAGCGACTCCCCCGCCACGACCACTTCCCCCTCGCTCGGCCGGTCGATGCCGCCGATCAGGTTCAGGAGCGTCGATTTTCCGGAGCCGCTCGGCCCCATGAGCGCGAGGAACTCCCCCTTCTTCACGTCCAGATCGATTCCGGCCAGCACGTCCAGCACGTTCTGTTCGCGCTGGTAGCGCTTGCTCACGTTGCGGAGCCGGATCAGCGCTCCGTTGGTTCCGGCGTCACCAGGCATGGGTCCCCCAATCCGGGTTCTTCGATCCGCTCGCCGGCTTGATGCGCGCGCCGTCCGCCAGCCTCCCCGGCGGATCCAGCACGACCAGCTCGCCCGGCGCGAGCCCGCCCGACACGACCACGCGGTCCGCGCCGTAGGGGCGCGGCCCCACGGCGCGAAGCGACGCGCGCCCCTTCTCGGCCACGAAGACCACGGCGCGGCCGCCGCGATCGGCGATGGCGCCCTTGGGGATCGTCACCGCCGCCGAGGGGACGCGCGTTCCGCCGGCCGCGGGTGTCGCGTCCCCCAGGAATGTCACCTTGGCGCCCATTTCGGGGAGCACGCGCGCATCCAGGGAGTCGAACGTCACCTTCACGAGCACGGTCGCCTTCTGCCGGTCGGCCGTGGGCACGATCTGCCGCACGCGCCCCGGATAACGGTCGGCGGGATAGGCGTCCAACGCGATCTCCGTGCGCATCCCCTCGTGCGTGCGCGCCACGTAGCCCTCGTTCACGTCCACGTCGACCTCCAGCGTGGAGAGGTCGGCCATCGTGACGATCGCACCGCGCGTGAGGCCACCGCTGGAGGGGATCGGGCTCACGATCTCTCCCACCTCGGCCTCCTTCCGGAGCACCGCGCCGGAGAAGGGCGCCCGGATGAAGGTGCGCGCGTAGTCCACCTGCGCCGCCGAGAGCCGGGCCCGCGCGTTCTCCATGGACGCGGCCGCGCTCTGGACGCGCGCCTCCGCCACCTTGGCGCGCGCGTCGGCCTCGTCGAAATCGGACTGGGAAACCAGGCCCTTCGTCAGAAGGGCCTGGAGACGTTTCCGCGCCAGCCCGGCCTCGTACGCACTCGCCTCCGCCTCGGCCCTCGAAGCCCGCGACGTGGCCAGGTCGGCCTGGGCGCTCCGCACCGCGGCGCGCTGCTCGTCATTCCGAAGCACGCCCAGCATCTGCCCTTCCCGGACCCGGCTCCCCTCGGCGACGTAGAGCGCCTCCAGCCGTCCCGCCACCTCGGTGGACACGGAGGCGCGACGGCGGGCGACGACGTATCCGTTGGCCGTGAGGACTTCCGGAGCCGCGGCGCCGGGCGCGCCTCCGACCGCTTCGGCCAGAGCCACGCGCACTTCGATGGCGCGGGTACGACGGGCCAGGAAGAGGGCCGCCGCGATGAGCAGAACGACGAGGCACGCGACGAGGACCACCGCGTTTCGCCGCCCCCGCCCACGCGGTCGCGGCGGACTTCTGTCGATGCGGAGCCCGGACAGATCGGCCGAGCGTGAATCGGTCACGCCGTGACGCCTTGCTCCGCCTCGATCCCCAGCTCGGCCCGCACCTCGCGCACGGCGTCCACCATGATGCGCAGCTTCGCGAACGCCTCCTCGACGGTGCGGGTCTTCAGCCCGCAGTCGGGATCCACGTACATCTGCTCGGGGCGGAGCACCTCGAGGCCGCGGCGGATCCCTTCCTTCACTTCCTCTTTCGTCTCGACGCGGTGGCTGTGGACGTCGAGCACGCCGTAGCCGATCTCCTTCGTGAACGGGTTCGCGCGGAACCGCTCCAGGAGGTCGTAGCGGCTGTTCGCCATCTCGAGGTCGATCATGTCGACCGGTAGATCGAGCAGCGCGGGATAGATCACGTCGAAGTCGCCGTAGCAGATGTGGGTGATCGTCTTGGCGGTGAGCCCCTGGACGGCGCGCCCCAGCGCCTTCACGGCCAGCGCCAGCTCCTCGGGGCGGACGGAGACCGCCGGCTCGTCGATCTGGATGAACCGCGCTCCCGCCTCCTGCAGCGCGAGCGCCTCCTCGTTCACGGCCACGGCCAGGTCCATCGCCATCGCCTCGCGCGACGGGTAGTGCTCGTTGAACGACCAGTCCATCATCGTATAGGGGCCGGTGAGCATCCCCTTGATCGGCTTTTTGGTCAGCGACTGCGCGTACTTCCACCACGAGACGGTCATCTCCTGGTCGCGGCGGATCGGCCCGACCGCGATCGGCTTCCGGTAGTAGCGATTGCCGTAGGAGCGCACCGGGTTCGAGATGGCGAAGCCGGGCATCCGCTCGGCGAAGTAGGTGGTCATGTCGCCGCGGTAGAGCTCGCCGTCCACCAGGATGTCCAACCCCGCCTCTTCCTGCTGCCGGATCACCTTCGCCGTCTCCTCGCGCTCCATGGCGAAGAGCCGGTCTGCCGAGATCTCGCCGCGCGCGTGCTGCTGGCGCGCGCGCTCCAGGTGCGGCGGCTTGGGGAAGCTTCCGACGGTGGTGGTCCAGAGTCCGCGCGGCATCATGACGTCCCCTCTCCGGCGAGCCGGGCCGCCTCGACGAGCA
>DATJEJ010000107.1:0-6340 GCA_035496795.1 Candidatus Omnitrophota bacterium | reverse complement strand
CCGTCCGCGACGGGGTCGGAGAAGGGGACGCCCAGCTCGAGCACGTCGGCGCCCGCGTCGCAGGCGACGCCCGCGAGGCGGTCCGATTCCGCGAGGTCGGGATAGCCCGAGGCGAGGTAGGCGATGAAGGCGCCGCGGCGCACGCGCCGGGCCGCCTCGAACGCGCGCCCGACGCCCGGCACGATCAGCCGTTCAGCGCGGCGGCGCGCCGATAGGCCTCGCGCGCCAGCGCGGGGAGCTCTTTCTTGTCGTAGGCGACGCCGAGCAGATGGTGCGGGCGGGGATCGTCGGGATTCAGCCGCGCGGCGGTCTCGAGCGCGAGAATCGCCTGGTCCACGGCGTCCTGACGGTTGTAGGCCACCCCCAGCTGATAGTGGAGGCGCGCGTCGTCGGGCTGGTGCTCGACCGCCTGCCGGAGCGAGGCGACCGCGCGGCCGTACTTCCCCACGCGGATATGGAGGAGCGCCAGCGCGTACAGGCTCTCCACGTTCGCGGGGTCGAGCCGCACCGAGGCCTCGAGCATCGTCTCGGCCTGCTCCAGCTCCTGGTCGGCGAGGAGCGCCCAGCCCAGGTTGAAGTGCGCCTCGCTCGAATCGGGAGCGAGCTCGACGGAGCGGCGGAACGCCTCGATCGCCTCGGCCCGCATCCCCTCTTCGTGATAGAGCACGCCGAGATTCGAGTGCGCCTCGGCGCACGCGGGATCGGCCTGCACCGCGCGGAGCAGCGACTGGAGCGCGCCGCGGCGATCGCCCAGGTCGGCCCGCGCCAGTCCCAGGTTCACCCAGGCCCGCACGCGCGTCGGATCGAGCCGCACGGTCTCTTCGTAGGCGCGGCGCGCCGCCTCCAGCTGTCCCTGGCGCGCGCCATGCAGCCCCGCCCGGTACCACGCATCCGCGTCGCCGGGGCCGTACTCCAGAGCCTGCCGGAACACGAGATCCGCTTCCTCGAACGCCCCGCTTCGAGAAAGGAGATCGGCGAGGGTTCCGAGGAGGCCGACGTGCCGCGGATGGGCCAGCGTCCCCTGGCGGAGGATCTCGATCGCGCGATCGCGCTGCCCTTCGAGCGAGAAGATGCGCGCCGCCTGCAGCGCGTGCTCGGGGTCGGCGGCGCCGCGGGCGAGGTTCTCGGCGACCGTGAGGCTCTCGGCCCGCGCCGATTCGGCGCCGGCGAGAGTTCCTTCGGGGACGGAGATGGGAATGGCGCGATCCACGGCCGCAGCCTAGGAATCGCGCGCGTTCCCGTCAACGAAAAAGGCCCGCGGAGCGGGCCCGGATGCGATTTTTCGTCGCGCGACGCGCGCGCGATCAGACGGGATCGAGATCGCGCATGTGCGTGTGCCGCGTCTTGACCGCTTTCGGCGCGCCGTCGACCACGTCGATCGTGAACTCGAACGTGACGCGCAGGCGGCCCGTGCGCGGGAGCGAACCCAGGTCGATCGGAACGACGATCGACTTCCCGCCGGCCGACGATGTCGCGGACCGATCGGCCTCGTACGTCGACTCGCGCTCGATCTCCCCCTCGCTCAGGATGCCGTCCTCGTCGCGGGAGCGGACGATCCCGTCGTCCTGGGCGCGCACGATCTCCGGCTCCTCGGGCTCGACCACGAGGTCCTGATCGCCGAGCACCATCTCCTCGCGCGGCGGCGGGACCGACGCCGGGGCTTCGGCGAAAGGGTTCCGCTCGAGGTACATCGGGGCCGGCGTCTCCTCGACGAGCGAATCTTCGGAGAGCATCGGCGCCTCCTCGACCGGCTCGGGCTCGGGCTTGGGCTTTCCGCCGCGCTTCAGGGCCTGCATGATGCCGGGCTTGGCGGGATGCTCCTCGGCAGCGGGCTGCGCCTTGGAGCCGCGCGGCGCGCCCAGTCCCTTGTCCTTCTCCACGACGTCCTTCGAGATCTTGGAGAGGAGCAGCTTCGAGACGCCGCGCAGGGTCTCGAAGACGCCGGTCCCGTTCGCCGCCTGCGCCTCGTAGGTCGGAACGTTCCAGCGGTTCAGCTCCTTGTTCATCTGGTCGGTGGAGAGCGCATCCGGGAGATCGCGCTTGTTGAACTGGATCACCCAGGGGACGGTCTTGAGATCGAGGCCGTAGGATTTCAAGTTCTGCTCGAGGTTCGTCAGGCTCTCCCGGTTCTCGGCCATCTTGTCGGGACTGGAGTCGGCGACGAAGACGACGGCGTCCACGCCCTTCAGCACGAGTTTCCGGGTGGCGTTGTAGTAGACCTGCCCCGGCACCGTGTACAGGAGGAACCGCGTCTTCATGCCCGACAGCTCGCCCAGATCCAGCGGGAGCAGGTCGAAGAAGAGCGTCCGGTCGGTCTGCGTCTTCATGGAGACCATGCGGCCGCGATTGGACTCGGGGACGCTGTCGTAGATCTTTTCGAGATTGGTCGTCTTGCCGCTCAAACCCGGGCCGTAGTAGACGATCTTGGCGTTGATCTCCCGTCCCGAATAGCTGACCACGACCATGGCTGGGCTCCCGGATTGAAATGTACGTTTCGGGTAGCGCGGTCGCCTGCCCTGGCGCCGGCCGCAGGCCTGGGGAGCACGAGACGTGCCAGGGTGGGATCGGAAGGGGATGACGCAACGGAGCCGCGTCGCTGCAAGTGATTGCGCGGCCGTGGGATCGCGAGACGGGGCCGGAAACGGCCGGGAGAGCGTGCGCGCCGGGTGGAGCATCGTGCGGATCGCACGATCCCAAGGGATTACAGGCTCAGCGCCCCCTCACCTCGCGCCGGATCCAGATCCCCTGGCGCTCCCGGAACTGGAGACTGGGCGCACCGGGCTCGTGGACGGTTTCATAGTGCCGGAGCAGCAGATTTTTTAGCTCCGAACATTCCTGGGTCGGAAAATAGCGGTTCACCTTGCTGAACATGCCGTCGCTCTCCGAGTAGCGAAGCAGCGTCACCTCGGTGACCCGCTCGTACTGATTCTCCCCGTACGCCACCTCGGGGTTCTCGTCCACGTCGATCCAGAGCGACGCCACGCTCCGCGCGACCTCGAACCGGTGCTTGTTCCGCATCAGGAATTCCCAGAGACCGTAGATCTCCAGGGGGACGTACCGGACGCTGCCGGCGTCCGCGCCCGACTTCCGCAGCTCGCAGCGAACGAGTTTCTGGCTGGCCATCCCCTCACCCTTGCCCGTGGAAGGTGCCGATGGCACACGTCATGCAACCTCCCGAACCGGAGCCGGCATCGCACCGGACCAGAGGCTCGAAACCGAACGAGCCCGGAGGACCGCATGAAACGCACCGTGAAATCCACCGCCCCGTGGTTCCTCGCGCGGCTGACCCCCGAAGTCTATTGCCGCCGCGAAAATCGCATGGTCGCATCGTGTCCCGAAGCGCAGCGCGCCGAGGCCTGTCCTTGCCTGCACGGCGTGGAAACCGCCGACGCGCTCTTCGAGCCGAATACGGGCGGCGAAAACGACCCGACGCCCTGACTGCGCCATCGTCCACATTGTGCTGAGCGGGGAGCCCCGCCACTCTAGTCAGGGCGCCCCGGCGAGTCAAATGTTTCAAACCCCGAAGCGCGGCGCCGCCTGTGCGATACCGGCGAAGAGGCTGCCACCCGCCGCCGGCGCGCCTTGACACACCGGATTCGCCTTCTATAGTTGCCGCGGTGACGGCCCCCGACGACGCTTCACGAGAAACGCCGGCATTCGCCCGCCTCGTCCTCCGCATCGCGCTCGCCCTGGCCGGCCGGATTCCGTCCTCGTTCGCCAACGCCGCGGCCGCCGCCGTCGCCTCGCTCGAGTACCGCCTGCGCCCGGCGCGCCGCGAAGCCGTGCACGCGAACCTCCGCGCGATCGCGCGCGCGGGACATCCGCTGCTCCGGCGCCCCGCGGACCGGGAGCGCTTCGCGCGGTCGGTGTTTCGCGCCTACCATCGCCACCTCGCCGAATTCCTCGCCCAGGGCCGCCTCACGCCCGGGGCCTGGGACGCGCGCTTCCGCTTCGAGGGGACCGAGCACCTCTATCGCGCCGCGGCGGCGGGACGGGGCGCCGTGATCGCGGGGTCGCACCTGGGCAACTGGGAGCTCGCCGGTCTCGCCCTCGCCCGACTGGGCTTCCGCGTGCACGTGGTCACGGGAACCCAATGGAACCCGCTTCTCCACGGCGCGGTCCGCGAGCTGAAGGAACGCTCCGGCATCGCGGTGAGCACGCCCGAAGACGGATTCACCCCGCTGATCGCGACGCTTCGCCGGGGCGGGCTCGTGGTGCTGCTCGTGGACGGCGACGTCTACAGGAGAGGGCTGACCGCGCCGTTCTTCGGACGCGCCGTCTCCTTCCCCGCGGGTCCGGCGCTCCTGGCGCGCCGCGCGGGCGCGCCGCTCCTCCACGCGCATGCCGCCCGGGATCGCGGCGGGCACCGCATCGTCTTCGACGGCGCCGATCTCCCCGACCGCGCGCTGCCGCTCGGACGGGATCTGGAGCGGCTCACCGCGCGGGTCGCCGCGGCGCAGGAGCGGAACATCGCCGCCCAGGTGGGCGAATGGTGCATCTTCCGCCCCTTCTTCGGGGACGAGCGGGCGCCGGCCGATGCCGCTTAGGATCGCGATCGTCACGCAGGCCTACCACCCCACGGTGGGCGGCGTCACCCAGCACGTGGACGGGACCGCGGCCGCGCTGCGAGCGCGCGGCCATCACGTCACCATCGTCACGTCGCGCCATCCGGGAACGAACGGCGCCGAGCCGGGCGTCTTCCGCCTGGGCCGGAATTTCACGCTGCTCTACAACGGCGCCGACAACAACATCACCCTCGGGCTGGGGCTTGGGGGCGCGTTGCGCGAGCACCTCGATCGCGGGGCCTACGACGTGGTGCACGTGCACTGCCCGCTCTCGCCCAGCCTGCCGATGCTCGCGATCCGTGGGGCGCGGCAGCCGGTGGTGGGGACGTTCCATTCCGTTTCCGATTCCCACGCGGCGTTCCGGATCTTCCGGCCGATCCTCCGTCCCTATTTCGAGCGGCTCGCGCACGTGATCGCCGTCTCCGAAGCCGCGCGCGACGACGTGCTCCGCACGTTCACGCGCCCGATCTCGGTGGTGCCCAACGGGGTCGACCTCGCGCGCTTCCGCCCCGGCGTGGCGCCGGTGGCGCGCTACCGCGACGGCCGCGCCAATATTCTCTTCGTGGGGCGGTTTGATCCGCGGAAGGGACTCCCGGAGCTTTTGGAGGCCTGCGAGCGGCTGGCCGCGCGGGGCACCGATTTTCGCCTGATCCTGGTCGGGGACGGGCGGCTCCGGCGCGACCTGGAGCGACGGGCGCGCCGAGCGCTTCCGGGGCGCGTCGTCTTCGAGGGGCAGGTCCCCCACGAGCGGCTGCCCCAGTACTACGCGACCGCCGACCTCTTCTGCACGCCGGCGCGCGGCTCGGAGAGCTTCGGGCTGGTGCTCCTCGAGGCGATGGCGCTCGGCGTCCCGGTCGTCGCGAGCGACATCCCCGGCTACCGCTGCGTCGTGAGCCACGGCATCGAGGGACTTCTGACGCCGCCGCGCGACCCCGCGGCGCTCTCGGAGGCGCTGGGATCCCTGATCGGGGATCCGGCGCGCCGCGCGCGGATGGGAGCCGCCGGCGTCCGCACGGCCGCGCGCTTCGGGTGGGACCGGGTGGCGCGCGATCTGGAGCGGATCTACGCCTCCGTGCTGGGCGCTCGCGGCGAGGCGCCGGAGCGGGCGGCGGCCGAGGCGCCGGAGACGCCGGCCGCGGTCTGATGGGAGGAGCCGCATCGCTCCGGCTCTTCCGCGACACCAGCTTCCGGGCCCTCTGGATCGGGCAGCTGGTCTCGGTCTTCGGCGACCGATTCACCTACCTGGCGCTACTCGCCGTCGTCATCGAGCACGCGCGCACCCCCGCGAACCCCGCCGCCGAGCTCTCCTGGATCCCGGTCGTCTCCTTCCTCCCGACGATCCTGTTCGGACCCTGGATCGGAGCGCTGGTCGACACCTGGGACCGGAAGCGCGTCCTCGTCCTCTCCGACGCGGCGCGCGGCGTCATCGCGCTCCTCTTCCTCGTCGTGGTACCGCACGCCGGCCTCACCGGGGCCTTCGGCCTCGTCTTCGCGCTCTATGTCGCCAACTCCTTCTTCCTCCCCGCCCGCTCCGCGATCCTGCCCGAGATGGTCCCCGAGGACCGCCTGGTCGAGGCGAACTCGCTCGTCACGCTCGCGGGCGTCGGCGCCACCATCGCGGGATCGCTCGCCGGGGGCGTCGCCATCGCCCGCCTCGGCTGGAGGGTGGGATTCGCGCTCGACGCGCTCACGTACTTCGTCTCGGTGGCCGCGCTGCTCTGGATCCGGGTCGCGCCGCGGGTTGCGATGCCGGAGACGGAGACGCTCGCCACGGC
>DATJEJ010000106.1:0-8848 GCA_035496795.1 Candidatus Omnitrophota bacterium | reverse complement strand
GGCCAAATTCACCAGTCAACGTAACACTTTGTTGATTCGTAGTTTATACCATATCGACACGCTTGCTGTTCTCTAGCGATGTTCCAATGTGAAACGTTTGTTGATCCATTATAGAGCGCTTACAGGCCGTACTGCTTCATCTTCCTCCATAGCGTGGACCGGGAAACTCCGAGCGAGCGGGCCGCCTTGGTCGTGTTTCCGGCGAAGTGAACGAGCGCCCGCCGGATGTGCTCGGCCTCCAGATCCGCGAGGGACATGTCGGCCCGGTAGGGGAAGGCGTCGCCTTCGCGAAGCAGCCGCACGGGCGCCTCGCGGAAGGTGGGAGGCAGGTCCATGTGGGTGATCTCGCCATGATCCGAGAGCGTCACCGCGCGCTCGATGGCGTTCTCCAGCTCGCGCACGTTTCCTGGGTAGTCGTAGCGCATCAGGTAGTACTGGGCGCGGTCGGTGAAGCGGTCCACCCGCTTTCCGATCCGACGGGCGTAGCGCTGGCGGAAGAAGGTGGCGAGGAGCGGGATGTCCTCGCGGCGCTCTCGGAGCGCCGGCATCTCGATCGTGAACACGCTGAGGCGGTAGTAGAGGTCCTCGCGCAGGCGCCCCTCGGCCAGGGCGCGAGGCAGGTCCCGGTTCGTGGCGGCGATCACGCGCACGTCGACGTGGGTCGCCTCGGCGCCGCCGACCGGCCGCACCTCCCCGCTCTGGAGCGCGCGGAGCAGCTTGGCCTGCACGGAGAGCGGCATCTCGGCCACCTCGTCGAGGAAGAGGGTCCCCCCGTCGGCCTGGCGCAACAGCCCCGGGCGGTCCCCGACCGCTCCCGTGAAGGCCCCGCGCACGTGCCCGAAGAGCTCGCTCTCGAACAAGGACTCGGGGACCGCCGCGGCGTTCACGGCGATGAAGGGGCGGTGGGCGCGGCGGCTCTGGAGGTGGATCGCGGTGGCGACCATCTCCTTTCCGGTGCCGCTCTCGCCGGTGATGAGCACGGTGCTCTCGGTGGGCGCGACCTTGGCGATGAGCCGGAAGATGCGCTGCATCCGGGGGCTCACCCCGATCATGTTCTGGGTGAAGCCGCGTCCGCGCGGCGCCTCGGCCTCGACCTCGGCTTCCCAGAGGCCGCGCATGCCGGGATCCGACGACGCCAGCTCCTGGGGCGTGCGTTGACCCTCCGCCGCGCCGCGCGTACGATCCGGCCCGGGATCCGCGCCGGCTTCCACGCCGGCGGCCGGCTTCAGCCCCTTGCGGCGCGCACTCATCGGACCGGGGTCACCCTCCGCACTTCGTGAACCACATCGGACGGCTGGACTGGGGACCGCTCGCCTGGACCTGGGGCGCGGCGCACCTCATCTACCTCGGCGCGGCCATGCTCGCGCTCCGCGCGCGAGGGTCGCGCCGGTCGGCGCTCGCGCTCGCCCCCGTCCTGATCCTGGCCGTGGGTCTGGTGCCGCGCCTCCTCATGCTTCCCACCGCCCCCTCGCTCTCCGAGGATCTCTATCGCTATCTCTGGGACGGCCGCCTGGTGGCGAACGGGTGGAACCCCTACCCGCGGCCTCCCTCCGACCCCGCGTTCGCGCCGTGGCATGACGAGGTCTACCGGCACCTGAACCATGCCGGCGTGCCCACCATCTACCCTCCCCTGGCCCAGTGGCTCTTCGCCCTCGCCTGGAAGCTGGGCGGAACGCCGCTCGCCTGGAAAGCGGTGCTCCTCGCGCTGGAGGCTGCGCTCGTGGCGGGTCTCATGGCCCTGCTGCGTCGAAGGGGACACCCGCCGGAGCGGCTCCTACTCTACTACTGGAATCCGCTGGTCGTGGTCGAATGCTACGGCTCGGGGCACGTGGACCTGGCCGCGGCGGCGTTCCTGATCGCGGCCCTCGCACTCCTGGAAGCGGGCCGCCGCGCGAGAGCGGGTGGGGCGTTCGGCGCGGCGGTCCTCGTGAAGCTGGTCCCGCTGCTCCTGGTCCCGGCTCTCGCGCGCCGTCGCGCGTGGAAAACGCTCGCGACGGCGTTCCTGGCGATCGCGCTCCTCTACCTGCCCTTCCGCGGGGCTGGGGCGCGGCTCTGGGAGGGCCTGCGCACCTATGCCCGCCACTGGGAGTACAACGGTCCCGTCTACGCGGCGATCCGGCCGCTCTTTTCCAACGGGGACGATCCGCGCCTCGTCCTCGCCGTAGTCCTCGTGCTCGCCCTCCTCGTCATCGCCTGGCGGGCGCGGACGCTGAGCGGCGCCCTGCTCGCCTCCTGGATGGCGTTCCTGATCCTCTCTCCCACCGTGTATCCGTGGTACCTGGTCCCCGCGATCGCCCTCCTGCCGCTCCATCCCGACCCGGGACTCCTCCTCTTCTCGGGCACGGTGGCGCTCACCTACCTCCCGCTGCCGCTCTATCGGGCAACCGGCGTGTGGCAGGTTCCGGGATGGATCCTGTGGGTCGAGTACGGATCGCTGGCGGCCGTGTGGGGCATGGCGGCGCTGCGCCGCCTCCCTCAGCCGCGGCGCGAGGCGTGGAGGATGGAGACGCCCCCCACGTAGAGGAAGCCGACGAGGTAGAGGACGAGGAAGGGGAGCGGCGCGAGCATCCCCGCGCGCGCCAGGGCCAGCATGGCCCAGCCGAAATAGAGTCCCAGCCCGATCTCCGCCGCCGCCCACAGGGAGAGCGGCGAGCGGTAGCGCTTCCCGCGCCACCCGTCGCTCCGCCGCTCGATCCGGAACTTCGGCGTGCGGTGGAACTCGGCCGAGGCGTTCCGAAGCCCGCTCAGCACGGCCCGGGTGTTGTTCACGGCCAGCCCCAGCCCCAGGGAGAGGACGAAGGGGACGAATCGGAGCTGCCGCTTCCAGTCGCCGCGCGTCTCCCGCTGCGCCGCGGCGAAGTAGATGAGCGCCGGGATCGAGGCCATGAGGAAGAGGGCGGCGTCCACGATCGTGAAGAGGAGGCTCTTCTCCTCGATCCGCGCGATCACCACGGGATAGGCGATCGCCGCGACCAGGAGCAGCAGCACGTAGGCCACGTTGATGGTGAGGTGGAACGTGGCCTCCACCTTGACCGCGAGCGGCAGCGGGGCGCGCCAGACGTCCGGCAGCACTTTCCGCGCCACCTGGATCGAGCCGCGCACCCACCGGTACTGCTGCGCCTTGAAGGCGTTCATCTCGACGGGAAGCTCTCCGGGGCACCCCACGTCCGGGGCGAAGACGAAGCGCCATCCGCGGAGCTGGGCCCGGTAGGAGAGGTCGAGATCCTCGGTGAGCGTGTCCCACTGCCATCCCCCGGCGTCCTCGATGCAGCGCCGGCGCAGGATTCCCGCCGTTCCGTTGAAATTGAAGAAGCGCCGAGCGTCCATGCGCGCCGCATGCTCGACCACGAAGTGACCGTCCAGGGAGATCGCCTGCGCCTGGGCCAGCATGGAGTAGTCCTGGTTCAGGTGGCGCCAGCGCGCTTGCGCCATGCCGACGTCCGGCTCGTTCAGGTAGGGCACCAGCTCGCGCAGGAACGAGGGGGGCGGCACGAAATCGGCGTCGAAGATCGCGAGCAGCTCCCCCTTGGCATGGCGCAGGCCGTTCTGGAGCGCGCCCGCCTTGAATCCGTCCCGCGCGGCGCGGCGGAGATGCACCGCGTCCACGCCGCGCGCGCGGAGCCCGGCGACCCGCGCGGCCACGAGCTCGCTGGTGGCGTCGGTCGAGTCGTCGAGCACCTGGATCTCGAGGCGGTCGCGCGGATAGTCCATGGCCGCGGCGGCGTCCAGCAGGCGTTCGGCCACGTAGCGCTCGTTGTAGACGGGGAGCTGGATCGTGACGAGGGGCCACTCGGGCGGCGGGTCGGGGCGCGGCACGGGCGTCCGGCGCCTCCGGAAGAGACGCAGGAGATGAAGGCGGTGGATCCCGTAGGCCGCGAGCAGGCCCCAGACGACCAGGTGGAGCGCGAGCAGCGACTCCCGGACCGGCGCGGACAGCGCGGCGAGGAACGAATTCATCGAGACCGTCATCGTACCGCGCGGGCATCGGTCCATGTTGCGCGTTCTTCCACCGGTCCGTGTTGATTGTTCCGGGCCGCGCGGGTAATGTGCGGGACGGGGTGGTGACGTGGGAAACGGGAGGATCACCTTGGCGCGCGGCTTCGTGGTGGGCAACGGAACGGTCCTCGCGACCGGCGACAGGCACGGCGCGCTGCACGAGCTCTACGCACCCCATTTCGCCCCCGAGCATCAGCTGCTCCGCCGTCCAGCCCGCATCGGGCTCCACGTGGACGGCCTCTTCCACTGGCTGGAAGATTCCTTCGAGGCCGCCGCCGCGCGCGGCGAGGCCGCGCCGATCGCCGATCTCTCGCTCCGCGGGCAGGGGCTTCCCTTCGAGATCTGGATCGAGACCTTCGCCGACTCGCGGCTTCCGATCCTCATCCGGCGCGTGGAAGTGCGGAACGGGGACGACCGGCCGCACGATCTCCGCCTCGCGTTCCACTACGACTTCCATGCCGCGGGGTTCGGGCGCGGCGCCGCTTCCCGCGATGCCGCGACCGGCGGCGTGGTCCACCAGGGCGGACGCCGCGCCCTCCTGCTGAACGCCCTCGGCCCGGACGGCGCGGGTGTTCCCCAGGTCACGATCGCCGGCGAGCGCGGCCCCGACTGCCTGCTGGGCGTTCCCATCCCGCTCGGGCCCGGCCAATCGGCCATGGTCACCACGTGGATCGCCGCGGCCCGTTCCGTTCCCGAGGCGCGGCGGCTGGACGCGGAGGCGCGCCGCCTCGGCGTTCGCGGGCTCCTCGCGCGGACGCGCGGCTACTGGGGCCTCTGGGCCAGCGCGGGAGCGCGCGAGGAGGGGGATCTTCCGGAGGAAACGCGCACGCTCTACGCGCACGCCCTTCTCACGCTGCGGCTCCTGCAGGCTCCCTCGGGCGCGTTTCTCTCCAGCCTCGAGACGCCCCAGGGCTCGTCGGCGCCGGAAGGGCGGTGGTGCTACCTGCGCGAGGGCGCTCTCGCGGCCGACGCGCTCGGCCGCGCCGGCTACGGCGCCGCCGCGCGCCGCTGGTTCGAGTTCACCGCCCGCGCCGCGCGCGAGGCCGGCGAGCTGCCGGCGATCCTCGACGCGGACGGCGCGCCGGCGCCCGCGCCGGAGGCGGCCTTGCGCTCCGCGGACGGGATCGCGCTCCATCTCTGGGCGGCCGCGCGCCACCTAGACCGCGAGCGCGACGCCGAGCTCATGGCTCCGGTCTACGACGACGCGCTCGCGCCGGCGGCGGAGCGGCTCGCCGCCGCCGCCGACCCCACGATCGGCCTTCCGGTCGGCGCCGATCGTTGGAGCGACCCCTGGGGGGAGGAACGCTGGGGGGCGCACGCGGCGACGGCCGCGGCCGTGCGCGGCGGGCTTCGGGCCGCGTCGCGCATGGCGGCCCTCTTCGGCGAGACGGCCCGCGCCCGCGCGTGGCTCGCCGCCGCCGACATGCTCGGCCGGGCGGTGTCGCGCGCGCTCTACGATCCGGAGCGGGGACGGTTCCTGCGCTCGGTGGTGATGGAAGAGGGAGAGCGGCGGCTGGACGCCACGCTGGACGCGACGCTCCTCTGGCTCGGGCTCTTCGACGACCTCGAGCCGGAGGATCCGCGCGTTCGCGCCACCTGCGCGGCGGTGCGCGGCGGGCTGTGGGTGCGCTCGGGCGTGGCGGGGCTCGCGCGACACGAGGCCGACGCGGCGGGACCGGGTCCCGATCGCGACCGCGCGTCGGGCCGCCCCTCGATCGCGCCGACGCTCTGGTTGGCGCAGCACATGATCCGGGTGGCGCGGAAGTCGCAGGATCTGGAGGAGGCGCGGATCCTTCTGCTCTGGGCGGCGGCCCGCGCCGAGGGCACGGGACTCCTGCCCGAGCGGCTCGACCCCGCGGCCGGGGGCGCCGACGGGATCTGCCCCTCGCTGGACGCGACGGCGGCGTTCGTGACTACGGTGCTGGATTACGGAGAGCGGGCGAGGCTCCTCGCCCGGTGCGACCGCTGCGGCGAGCCGGCCCCGGCGCGCCGCGCGCGGCGGGTCGCCGACCGGGTCGCGTCACTTCCAGGTGTCGTCGCTGACCTGTAGGCTGATCGCCAACCGAAGAAACTTCTCGCTGACCCCGAGCGCGTCCTTGTCCCCGCGCGAACCCGCTTCCAGGGAGAGATCCACCGCGCCGCCGCGATCCTGACTCCGCAGTCCCGTCCCCAAGGAAAACGCGACTTCCTTGACGCCGGCCGTGCCGCCGGAGATGTCGGTCGCGCCCGCGCGGACCAGGAGATCGGGCCAGGTGAGGACCGAGGCGCCCACCCGAACCGGCAGGCGGGTCAGGAAGCGCGTCGCGTCCGCCGCCGGAAGCAGCTCGAGGCCGAAGCTCCAGCGCTGCTCGGCGCGGAAGTCGACCCGATCGCTCAAAAGAGACTCCCGGCTCCAGTCGGCGCGCCGGTACTGCCCCACGGCGCGCAGGCGTTCGGTGATCGGCGCCATCGCCCCCACCGCGAAGCCAGAGGGGATGGTGAGGTTCTTGTGCTCCTGCCGCACGAACGTGCCCGCGGTGCGCTGCGTCGTCGCCAGGGGCAGCCGGCGCGCCAGCTCGTAGACCCCGCCGATCGCCCAGGTTCCGTGGTGCATCTGAGCGCCGAAGCGCCAGCGGCCCTGCCGCTCCCACGTCGTCTCGAGCGTGTCGCGCGTGGTGATGAGCGCCGGATCCACGAAGTCGCGCGCCCAGTCCTCGCGGAAGCTGCCCACGATCACTTCGTAATCGACGCCCAGGTTGACCGACGGGCTGACGCGGCGCGCGAGGGTGATCCGGATCAGGTCGATGCCGCCCGCGCCGTCGATGCGCAGCGTGGAGGGAGCGCCCGAGCTCTCCGGCCGGTCGATGCCGAAGCGTCCGTTCGTGCCGACGAGGTACGCCCCGCCCAGGGTGAAGCGCCCCGGGACCCGCACGAGGGCGCGCAGCGAGGGGACGACCGTCTCGCGCGCGGTCTCGCCCGGAAAGGAGAGCGCGCTCACGCGGCGCATCGAGGGCATCACGGTTCCCTCGAGGATCAGATGGTCCACCTCGGCAGCCGAAGCCGGGTTCACGAGGGAGAAGGCGCGCGGGCCGTGCTCGGCCGCGCCCGCGCCGCCCAGCGCGCGCAGGCGCGCCGGCTCTTCCAGCGAGGGCTCGCCGAGGCCTCCCGCCGAGTACGCCGACGAGGCGAGGGCCGATGCCGGAAGCGCGATCAGCGCCGCCGCGATGAAGGGCGCCACGGCGCCAAGCCGCGCCATCCAGGTCTTCCGGAGAGCGCTCATCTCAGAATCTCCCGGGCGGCGGACTGGTGGTGTTGACCCGCAGCACCGGCGGCGCGACGGACTCCCGCGAGTCGATCTCGATCTCCGACGCGTAGAAGCTGTTGGTCACGCGGATCAGGATCCCCTGGTTGGAGGTGGAATCGGCCGACCACTCCCGGGCGAGCGAGATCGGGATCGGGATCGTGATCGAATCGCCCGCGACGACGCGGACGCCGGTCAAGGTCTCGAGCGGCGTGGCGTCCAGCCCCAGCGTGCTGTCGACGGAAACCCCCTCGGTCCACGCGTTCCGGATGCGGTACGCCTTGATCTCCACCGTGTCGGGCGAGGCGGGCCCCAGGAGATGCGCCACGAAGCGGGCCGCGTTGATCGAGAATCCCGCCGGAGGGGGTGCCACGGGAGCGCGGAAGAGCGCCTCGGACTGGAAGAGGCCGCCCAGGAGCAGCGTGCTCTCCGATCCGGTGGCCGGCGCCGCCGGGGTCTGGATCGAGAGATCGGTGGGCAGCCGCGTGACCTTGGTCACGAGCGTCGTCGGCGCGAGCGTCGTGTGGTAGACAATCTCGATCCGGCCGGTCCCCGCCAGGAATCCGCGCACGCCGGTCCCGCTGTCGATGCTCAGGACGAACCCCGGGAACGTCGGGTCCGCCGCCCAGGCCCGGACCTGGCCGATCGTCGAGGCTCCGAGCTCGATCGTGAACGGCGCCTGGGCGTCGGGGCTGGTCCCGAGCAGCGGGCCCGACGCGGGGCCGGGCCACTGCACGTTCGTCGTGTCCCATGCCGCCGCCGTCTGAAGCGCGAGCACCCGGTTCCCGGTCAGGTAGCGGTCCACGCGAGGATCGAAGTCCACCCGGAAGCGGATCGTGTCGATGACGGTGGTGACGAGCGTGTCGGGAAGCGTCCAGGTCGACGGGCGGAAGAGGGCTTTCGATTCGTAAGTGCCCTGGATTCCCACGAGGAGCGTCGGGCCCCGCACCGCGGTCGAGGCGGGCGCCACGTACGTATCGCGGTCCACGAGCGTGTCGGACTGGATCGTGGTCCCCAGCCCCTGGTCGCCGCGAAGCAGCCGCTCGTTGCCGGTGATGCGCGACGCGCGCTCCGAACACCCCCCGAGGAGGGCGGCGGCGAGCGCGAGCATCAAGGCGGCGACGGGGATCGAACGCACGGGGGCAGATAGTATCCCGTTGGCGCTTCGAACGCTAGAACGACCGCGCGGAATCCTCGCCTCCCCTTCCCGCTCCAGTTTCCGACGCTTGATGCCGATAGGCCAAGAGCCCCTTTCCGTCTTACCCCGGGAGTGTGAATCGCATGGTGGAACCACGGTTGCCCGCTCCAAGGTCCGTCGAATCGGCGACCGACATGAGTCGCCGCGCGATGTCGCGCCGCGTCGTGGGCGGAACGCTGGCGTGGGCGACCGCGGCGGCGGCGCTGGCGGTGGCGGCGGCGCTCATCTTCGGAGCCCACGCCGGACGCTCGGTCGCGCGCCAGGGGGAGCGGCGCCTGCTCGACCTGGCGGCGGCGCTCGCGGGCTCCGTCGCTCCCGAGGAGGCGGCCATCGCGGGGCAAGGCGCTCCCGAGGCGCGCTTCGCGCGCGAGATC
>DATJEJ010000105.1:0-13213 GCA_035496795.1 Candidatus Omnitrophota bacterium | reverse complement strand
GCATCCACGAATCCCGCCTCGATCAGCGTGTCGGTCGCCTTCATGATGTCCGTGTAGGGCTTGTCGCCGTGTCCGCCCTGGATGCAGGCCGCGAACTCCTGCCCCCACGACGTCGAGCCGTGGAAGTTCACCGCCGCGACGACGTAGCCCGGCGCCGCGAAGGAATGCAGGTTCCATCGGAAGTGGAAATTGTCGCCGGCGATCCCGTGCGGCCCGCCGTGGATCACGTGCACGAGCGGCCATTTCTTCGAGGCGTCGAAGTTGGGCGGGAGCACCACGTACATCTGCACCGGCTCTCCGCCGGCGCCCTCGAATTCCATCGTCCGCACCTCGCCCCAGGCGATCTCCGACAGGAGCGGCGCGTTGAACGCGGTGTGGCGGCGGAAGTCGCTGCCGTCGGGCAGGCAGGAGCACGCCTCGGCCGGCTCGGTGATCGTCTGGAGCGTGAACGTGACGCGGCCGCCGGGTCCCGTGGCGAGCGCCGCGGCCGATCCTCCTTGCACGATGACCCGCGGCGTTCCACCGCCCGGCGCCACCGAGAAGAGCGACACGCGCCCCTCGTCCTCGCACTCGAGAATGAGCGTCCCGTCGGGCGCGAACTCCCAGGCCGACGGAGAGCGGTCCCACCCTTCGGCGATCGGCGTATGCGTCCCCGCCTCCCGGTTGTAGCGCATGAGCCGCACGCGGTCGGCGTAGAAGTAGGGATCCTTCTGCGCGCCGTAGACGATGGAGCGCCGGTCCGGAGCGTAGCGGGGCCGGTGCATGTCGGCCGCGCAACCCTGCGGCACCCCCTCGGGCGTGAGGCAGCGGATCGCCCCGCCGCCCACGGGCACCGTGAAGAGCGCCCAGCGCAGGAGATGGTGCGGCGGCCGGCTGGAGTTGGCGACGAACGCGATCTCCGAGCCGTCCGGGGCGACGTCGTACTGTCCCGAAGGCTCCATGAAGTCGAACCAACCTGTCCCCGCGGGCGTCAGATCGGTGAGCGCGCGCGTGGCCAGATCGAGCAGGAAGAGGTGCGGGACTTCCCCGCCGGTCAGCCAGCGGTCCCAGTAGCGGTACAGCCGGCTCTCGGTCACGTGCGCCTTGACCGGATCCTTGGCCCGCTTCTCCAGGAGCTCCTTCGTCCCCTCGGGCGACGGCGCCTCCTCGAGGAGCATCGCTCCGAAGACGATCCGCCTTCCGTCCGGGAGCCAGCGCGGGTCGAAGACGCCGAGCGGCATGTCGGTCAGCCGCTCCGGCTCGCCGCCGTCCAGCGGCATGACGTGGATCTGAGGCCGCTCCTCCCCCACGGAACGGGGAAACAGGAGCCGGGTTCCGTCGGGCGAATAGACGGCGTCGCCCGCGTTCGCCTCCTCCGACGTGAGCGGGCGGGGCGCGCCCTCGGCGGGAATCAGCCAGAGACGCGTGCGGCCGCGATTCTTGTCGAGATCGAACGACGTGACCGGGACGACCATCGCGCTGCCGTTCGGCGCCGAAGCAGGCGTGCCGACCCGCTGGATGCGCCAGAGGTCTTCGGCGTCGAAGCGCCGTCCCTCGGGATTTCTCGCGGGATAGAGAACGGTTGCTGCACGGGACTGACGCTCGGCGAGATGCAAGGCGCTCCTCCGAAGAACGAGCCGATGAGCCCGAAACGGCTGGGGAGATACGAACTTCCATTCTACGGCCGCCGTGCGCCGGGGGGAAGGGTCGGCTGCAGCACAAAGAAAGGCGGGGCCGGCCGCTCCCCACGGCCGAACCCCGCCCCCGGCGGCGCCCGTCAAGCGGGCGCCGATTCGATCGGCTTCGATGCCTTCGCTGCTTCGTTCAGGTAAACGACCGGCGCGCGGAAAGCGCACGCGAAAATCGCGCGATCGTGCGGCTACGGGCTCGGCGGCGCCTCGAGACGGATTCGCCAGAGACCCGCCCGACCCGACCGGAACGCCTCGCTGGCGCGAAGCCGGTCCAGGATTGCGGCCATCTTCCCGGTGACCGGGACCGGCCTCGTCCCACCGATGCCGCGCGTAACGAGTCCTGGAGCCGGAGCCGGTGGAGGCGTGGCATCGCCGGCGCCGGAGCGGGGTACGTCGCGAAGCATGGACTCGAGCCAGGGGAGTTCCGAGAGCGACGTGATCAGCGCGAGTGTCTCGCGGCCGTTTTCCGAATCGACCGCCCAGGCGCGAGCCTTGGCGCCTTTCCCGTCCGGCAGCACCTGGCTCGTCCCCGCAGGGATCGGGTTCCGCGCCCGATAGCCTGAGAGCGGGAAGAGCACGCAATCGTTCCCCGCCTCGTCCTCGTCGAGGACGTAGCAGGTCACGGGATCGGGGCCGGTCTCGACGGCGAGGGCGAGCGCGTCGCCGGAGCGGATCGTGGCGCCGTCGGCGAGCGGTTCCCTTCCGACCTCGGAGATGCGGTAGAGAACGGGCATGGAGCGGAGTCCGGCAGGCGCCTGGCTCGCCGGCGGAGCCGGCGACTCGACCACACCGGACGTCGCGGCTCCGGACGCGGCGTTGTCGCCACCCGCGGGCATGGTCGTGCTCGTGGTAGACGTTGTTCCCGCCTCGTCGCCCTGGAACCGATGCGCCAGCCAGGGAATGCCCCACTGCCAGATTCCCGTCGCGACGAGGGCGGAGATCACGGCGCACGCGGCGATCGCCGCGAGCATGGAGTCGCGCCCCGGCGGGCGATAACTCTCCGCCGGCGCGCGCTTCGCCGGCAGCGTGGGATCGAGCGCGAGCCGGAGCGCCTGGGCCATCGCGTTCGGTCCCCCATAGCGGCGCCCGGGATCGGGCTCGAGGGCGCGGTCCACCGCGGCGGCCAGGGCGCCCGGGATTCCGGGTCGCGCTTCCGCCAGCGGCGTCCGCCCGCGTTCCAGCGCGAGCAGGAGGTCGCGCGGCGAATCGGCGAGGAAAGGATACCGGCCCGTGAGAAGGCGGTAGAGGAGGACGCCGAGCGAGTAGACGTCGGAAGCGGGCGTCGGCCGAGCGCCGCGCAGGATCTCGGGCGCGACCGAAAGGAGCGAGCCGAATCCCGAGCCCAAGCCGTCCTCGTCGAACCGATCGTCCATCGCGCCGAAGTCGGCGAGGACGACCCGCCCCCCGTCCTCGCGCAGCACGTTCTCCGTCTTCACGTCCGTATGGATCAGCCCGGCCGCGTGGATCGCGGAGAGCGCGCTGCAGAGCTCGATCCCGATCCGCGCGGCCTCTTCGGGAGCGAAAGGACCGTCCGACTCGAGGATCTCTTCCAGCGTGCGGCCGCGCACCAGCTCGGTCCAGATGCCCGCGCGCCCTTTCTGCACGGACACGCCGTAGACGGTGAGCACGCCCGGGTGGCGCACGCGGGCCAGGCGCCGCGCCTCCTCGAGGAACTCGGGCACGCCGGCCGCCGAGCGCGGCGGATCGCGCAGCACCTTGAGCGCCACGTCGCGCTGCAGCGAACGGTCGAAAGCACGAAACACCTGGCCGAACGAGCCCGCGCCGATCTGTTCCAGGACCCGGAGCGATCCCCACTTGGAGTCGGTGACCAGGAGCGGCGCGTGCAGGGTCGCCCGTATCTCTTCGGCCGCCTTTCCGTAGTCGCGAAATACCGAGTCGATCAGCTCGAACGATCGGACGCTGGCCGCATCGGCGCCCGTCGATTCCATTCGCTTCCAGTCGATCTCGGCTCCGTCGGCGACGGCGGCCGCCAAGTGCAACGGATCCCCCTCGCGGGGGTTCGTTTCGTTCATGCGTTCTCCCGGACCGCCGCCGCGAGCCGTTCGATCGCCCGCGTCACGGCCATCCGCGCGGCGTTCGCGGTCGGAAATTCCAGCTCGACGGCAATCTCGGCGTGGGTAAAGCCCATCTCGCGCATCACGATCAGCTCCTGCTCGCGCGGCGTGAGCGCCGCCAGCGCGCGCTCAAACCGCTCCTTGCGTTCCTTGCCTTCGTACTCTTCGTCGGGCCGGAGCGCGGAATCGGGATAATCCCCATCCAGCTCCGTGCTTGGCTTCTTGGTCATCCACCGGCGGTTCATCGAGGCGACATCGTTCTTGAGGATCTCGTGGAGATATCCCACGAACGACCCCTGGTGCCTGTAGACGAACCTGTCCATGGAGTCAAACGCCTTGGCGAAGCAAATGTGCACAAGGTCCCGCGTCTCATTTTGACCGCGGGCGGAGGCGCACAGCCTTCCGTGCGCCCACCGCATGAGAGGCATTTCGTACCGCTGGAATAGCTGGGCAAAGGCGCGTTGATCGCCGGCCCGCGCGCGCTCGATGAGGGTGCGCGTGGGATTCAGGGCCTGGCCGTCGCCGTCCTGGCTCGAGGGGAGCACGATGACGACTTTTCCTCAGCGAGGAGTTCCGAGCGTAGGGGGCTTACAAGGGACTGATTATACATAACTTACAGTGAACTTCAAGACGGAAAAGCCCTGCCGGGCTGACCGATGCGGCAGCGCGGCAGGGCCCTGAAGAGCTAGAAGCGAAGGACCGCGGCGATCGGCCGTTCGGTCGGAAGCTCCGGCTGGGAGAGCACGTAGATTTCCGCGCCGCGCTTCCAGGCCTCTTCGCAGACGTCGTCCAGGAGGTCGGGATTGGCATGGCCGTTCGGCCCCTGGAACAGCGTGACCTCGCCCGTTTTCCGGTCGAGACGCCCCCAGGTGTTTCCGTTCTCCGCGGCGAGGACCGAGCGCACGCGTCCCTGGACCACCGCCGCCGCCACCGGCTCGACGCCGTCCAGCGCGAGCCCCTTCGAAGCGAGGGAACGGTACTGGTCCACCCACCCGGCCACGCGGCGCTCCCGCTCGCGCGACACGATCGGCCACGCCGCGGCGTGGATGGTCTCCCCGTTCGCGCGGTCGAAGTTCCCCTCCGGACCCTCCTCGAGCAGGTGGGGATAGGTGTTCGCCTCCGTGTAGATCGGCCGGTAGTACTTGACCGCCGCCAGGATCAGCGGGACCCGCTCGTGGCGCAGGTACTCGTGGAGGCCCTTGTCCACGGCACGGAAGAACTTGAGCAGGGTATCCTTCCGTTCTTCCTTGCCGGGGCCGCGGCCGTGATAGGCGCGCCCCCCGAAGCCGCCGCCGTGGACGACGACGCCGCGCTGATGCTCGTCCAGCTCACTCGCCCCCAGCGCGGCCGTCAGGTCGGCGGGCAGCGCCTGCAGCTCGACCGGCTCGGCGCCGAAGGAGCTGCCGTGATAGAGGGTGACCGCGTTCTGGCTGATGGCGAGCACGTAGTAGCGCGAGTTCGAGCGCAGAAACCGGAAGAGCGGCTTGGTGTGGAACGTGTCCGCGACGACGACCGCCTCGGGGAGCGGCATCGGGACGCGGAACGCGGCCGCATAGGTCGGAGCCGCATACACGGCGAGGCCGTCGAGCGCGTACTCCCAGACTCCCGGGTCGTCGAGGAGGCGTCGCATGGGATCGAGGAGCGTCGCCTGATCCTTCGCGGGCCTCGCCGCGAGCTCCGTTTCCGCCTTGCCCAGCAGGGTCTTGAACTGGATGGGGTCCTGCGTCCAGTCGGGATAGCGGCGATGCGTCGCGAGATGGATCGAGACGCAGGGCCCGTCTTGAATCGACAGGAGCTGCTGCAGATCCTCGGCCCGGAACGTCCGGACCGAGACGGCGTTATGGTTGGCTCGAGTCGCCATTCGATCTTCCTATGAAGCGGGTTTCGGCGCTGGAGGCGGCAGAGCGCGGGCCTCCACCGCCGAATCGAACCCGCATCGGTTGTGGGTTCCGTCGCAAAAGGGCTTGTTCGACGATTGGCCGCAACGGCAGAGGGTGATCGCGGTCCGGCCGGCCAGATCGAACGGGCGCCCATCCTGGTCGACGATCGTGAACTCTCCCTCGATGCGAACCGGGCCGTTGTTGCGAATCGTCACCTTGGCGGGCATGCGCTCCTCCCTCGGGTCGTCGTCGTGGCGGCGGGCTGTGCATCGGGGCGCCCGTTGGCCGCCAACCTGCGACCAGTATATACTTCCCGCATGGCTCCCCAGTTCATCTTCACGATGCACAAGGTCGGAAAGGTGCACCCGCCGAACCGCGAGGTGCTCAAGGACATATCGCTTTCGTTCTATCCAGGCGCGAAGATCGGGGTGCTGGGTCAGAACGGCGCCGGGAAGAGCTCGCTCCTTCGCATCATGGCGGGCGTGGATCCCGATTACATCGGCGAGGCCCGCCCGGCGAAGGGAATCCGGATCGGGTTCCTTCCCCAGGAGCCGGACCTCGATCCGTCCAAGGACGTGCTGGGCAACGTCCTCGAAGGCGTCGCGGAGACCAAGGCCCTGCTCGACCGCTTCCATGCCCTGAATCTCAAGCTGGGCGAGGAGATGTCGCCCGAGGCGATGGAAGGGGTCATGGAAGAGCACGGCCGCGTGATGGCGGACATCGAGGCGCGCAACGCCTGGGAGCTGGACCGCACGGTCGAGATCGCGATGGACGCTCTGCGCGTGCCCGCCGGCGATACCGCGGTCGCGACCCTCTCGGGTGGCGAGCGGCGCCGCGTGGCGCTCTGCCGTCTCCTCCTGTCGCAGCCCGACATGCTGCTGCTGGACGAGCCGACGAACCACCTCGACGCCGAGTCGGTGGCCTGGCTGGAGCGCTATCTCAAGGAATTCCCGGGCACCGTCGTCGCGGTCACGCACGACCGCTACTTCCTGGACAACGTCGCCGGCTGGATCCTCGAGCTGGACCGGGGGCGCGGGATTCCCTGGGAGGGCAACTACTCCTCCTGGCTCGGCCAGAAGAAGGACCGTCTCGCGCTGGAGGAGAAGATCGAGAGCGCGCGGCAGCGGACGCTGGAGCGCGAGCTGGAGTGGATCCGGATGTCGCCGCGCGCGCGCCAGGCGAAGAGCAAGGCGCGCGTCACCGCCTACGAGGAGATGCTAGCCCAGGAGACCGAGAAGCGGAGCGAGATCACCGAGATCACGATCCCGCCCGGGCCCCGTCTCGGCGGCCTCGTGGTGGAGGCGAAGGATCTCGTGAAGGGCTACGGGGACCGCGCGCTGATCGACGGCCTCTCGTTCACCCTTCCGCCCGGCGGCATCGTCGGCGTGATCGGCCCCAACGGCGCCGGCAAGACGACCCTCTTCCGCATGATCGCGGAGAGCGAGAAGCCGGACGGCGGCACGCTTCGGGTGGGCGAGACGGTCAAGATCGCCTACGTCGACC
Source organism: Candidatus Omnitrophota bacterium (assembly GCA_035496795.1). Taxonomy (GTDB): domain Bacteria; phylum Eisenbacteria; class RBG-16-71-46; order SZUA-252; family SZUA-252; genus DASQJL01. Next base: position 6,085 of record DATJEJ010000105.1, on the reverse strand, counting down.
AGTCGCGCGAGGCGCTGGAAGGATCGCGGAACGTCTGGGAAGAGATCTCGGGCGGCGAGGATCTCCTGGACGTGGGTCCGCGCACGATGCCCTCGCGCGCGTACGTCGCCGCGTTCGGGTTCAAGGGCGCAGACCAGCAGAAGCCGGTGAAGAACCTCTCCGGCGGCGAGCGGAACCGGGTGCACCTGGCGAAGCTCCTGCGCTCGGGCGGCAATCTCCTGTTGCTGGACGAGCCCACCAACGACCTCGACGTGGACACCCTGCGCGCCCTGGAGAACGCCATCCTCGACTTCGCCGGATGCGTCGTCGTGATCAGCCACGATCGCTGGTTCCTGGACCGCATCGCGACCCACATGATCGCGTTCGAGGACGACGGGGACGTGGTCTGGTTCGAGGGGAACTTCCAGGACTACGAAGCCAACCGCCACATGCGCCTGGGCTCCGCCGCCGACCAGCCGCACCGGCTCAAGTACAAGAAGCTGGTGCGGGAGTGATGCACGCGCGGCCGGCGCGAGCCGGGCGCGCGGTCGCACGGCTGACGACCGCCGCGCTCCTGCTCGTCGCGGGAGCCGCGTGGGCGGGCGGGTTGCCGGCGCATCGCGCCGCGACGAAACCCACCCGCGCGAAGGCAACTCCAACGGCATCCCCCGCACCCAAGGCGGCGCCACGGGCCTTCGACTTCACTCGTGACATCGGCCTGGTCGAAGGCGAGCGCAAGGACAGCCTCTGGCTGATGATCGCCGACTCGACGCTCGCGATTGGCGATTCCCTGACGCTGATCTCCGATGAGCCCAGCCCCGACGCGGACACCTACGTCGCCATCATCGGCGCGGCGGTCCAGGAGCCGCTGTCGGACCTTCCGCGAGAGCTGTACGGGAAGGCCGTCCCCGAGCCTGGGGATCGCTTCTATCGGCTGGCCACGCCGGCGGGAGCCCTGGACTGCTGCATCTTCGGATACGCCGTGCGCGCCCCGCGCAGCGCGTTCCACCGTTCTTCGGGTCGAGGAGAGGCCGACCTCGATGGCGACGGCAAGCCGGAAGTGTTCCAGAGCTGCGGCAGCGGCGACTTCCTGAATCCCACGGTGTGGTCCGGGAGCGCGCTCACCGGCACGCGACGATGGACCCGCGCGTATCACACGGACTACGCCGTCGAGACCAACTGCCCCCGAAGCCTTGACAGTCTGAGCACGAAGTAGAAGCCCGCTTCGCACGAAGCCCCCCGCAAGAAGCCCCTCGCAAGAAACAGACGAGATCGCTCGACGATTTCACATGCTTCAAAGCATGTGATTCGGACGACGATTTCACATGCTCTGGAGCATGTGATTCCCGCGACACCTGTCAACCGATTCACTCCCGCCAGCGGCGGTGATTTTCTGGACATCTGTCCATGATTTCACATGCTCTAGAGCATGTGATTCTGGCGACATCCGTCAACGGACCCAGCGGGCGAGGGCAACTCTCCGCGAGACAACCAGATCCGAGCCCCCTTGACAGAGCGTTATCATAGTGATATCATATTTATATCAACTGCCGCGGGCGGTTTCGCGGCTTGCATCTGTGGCTTTGAAAGGAGGCCGTAGAACCATGACCACCGAACGTCCCACCTCGGCCCTCAGCGGCGCCGTGGGCCTGATCGTCTTCCTCTTTCTGGTCGCGGTGGCGATCATGACGATCGTGCACGGGATCGGCGAGCAGCGCCCGCTCTTCATCGTCGGCGTGGGGATGCCGCTCCTCGTCCTGGCGGCGCTGGCCGCCGCCGGGCTCTTCACCGTGCAGCCGAACCAGGCGGTGGTGCTGATCCTGTTCGGCACCTACGTCGGCACGGTGCGGCACAGCGGCTGGTGGTGGACCAACCCGTTCAACACGAGGAAGCGGATCTCGCTTCGCGTGCGCAGCCTGAACGGGCAGGCGATCAAGGTGAACGACGCCATGGGCAATCCGGTGGAGATCGCGGCGGTCGTGGTCTGGCGTGTGCGCGACTCGGCCATGGCGACCTTCGACGTCGAGGACTTCGAAGCGTTCGTGGCGGTGCAGAGCGAGACCGCGGTGCGCCACCTGGCGACGGAGTATCCCTACGACACCGAGGGGCCCGACTCCATCTCGCTCCGGGGCAGCATCGACAAGGTCTCCGACTTCCTGCGCTCCGAGCTCCAGCAGCGCCTGCAGACCGCGGGCGTCGAGGTGATCGAGGCGCGCCTCAGCCATCTGGCGTACGCGCCCGAGATCGCCGGCGCGATGCTCCAGCGGCAGCAGGCCGCCGCGATCATCGCCGCGCGCCAGCGCATCGTGGACGGCGCGGTCGGCATGGTGGAGATGGCGCTCGCGCGGCTCGCCGCGAACAACGTCATCGACCTCGACGAGGAGCGGAAGGCCGCGATGGTCTCGAACCTCCTCGTGGTGCTGTGCGGCGAGCGCGCGGCGACGCCCGTGCTGAACGCCGGCACGCTGCACCAATAGGGCGGAATGGCGGAGCGGAAAGCGTTCCTGCTGCGGATCGACCCCGCGCTCTGGGAGGCCCTGGAGAAGTGGGCCGCGGACGAGCTGCGCAGCGTGAACGGCCAGATCGAGTACCTGCTCGCGCGCGCCGTGGACTCCGCCGGACGCGCCCCGCGCGCGGCGGGCAAGCGCGGGCCGAAAAAGGAGAGCTAGGGTTAAGACCCAATTAACCATGTTGAGATTCAACGGGTTGGTCAACCGAATCGGGGGGCCAACACATGCGGGCGAACTTGTTTTGGTTTAGCGACGGGCAATGGGCGAAGATTGAGCCGTCCATTCCAAGCAATCGCCGCGGGAAACCATGAAGGCGAGGTTGGAATGAGCTCGCAGCGAGTGTCGGGAACCGCCGTGCAACGAACCATTGCCGTCCTGGGCTCGGCGGTTTTCTTCGTGGTCGCCCCATGGCGGGGCTCGTTCCATGGTGGATCACGGGTTGGCAACTCCGGCCGCCGTTCCTTGGTCTGGAGCTGACGCGCGGCATCGGCGCGATCATGATTCTCGCAGGCGTGCTTGGGGTCGTTGACGCATTTGCGCGTTTCGCGCTTCAGGGTCTCGGCACCCCCGCGCCCATCGCGCCCCCCCGGAATCTCGTGGTGACCGGTCTCTACCGTTATGTGCGCAATCCAATATACGTCGCGCTCGTTGCCATCATCCTGGGTCAGCGGTGCTGATGGGCGATTGGCGCCTCATCGTCTACGGCGCGCTGTGGTGGCTCGTCTTCCACGTCGCCGTCGTGGCGTACGAGGAACCCACGCTCGAGCAGACGTTTGGGAAAGAGTACGAGGCGTTCCGCGCCGCAGTTCCGCGCTGGATACCGCGGATGACCCCATGGCGGTCGGAATGATCGGTGGCGCGGTTGTGCGAGCCGCTGCTCGCGACCGGTCTCGGACGCTTCAACGGCGCCGCGAGTAAGCACGCTAACGGGCCCTCGGAAAAGAACATCTCCCCATTGGCGAAGAGGTTGGGTTTCAGGCGCATCGCAACGCGCTACGACAAACTAATCCAAGCGAGAGCTAGAAGGGGACGCAGGCGAGAGCTGGAAAACGACGCCGGGGTCGCGTGAGCGCCCCGGCGTCTCGTGCTTCAGGCGGGCGGATCGCTCCGCCCCGCCGCTATCGGTTCCGCTGCCAATCGTAGTCGCGGTCGTTCCGATCGTCGCGCCGGTCGCCCCAGTCCTCGCGCCGCTCGCCGCGATCCTCCATCAGCTCCCAGCGATTCGCGCGCGCATCCTGGCGGGCCAGCCGCAGGAAGTCGCCGAAGATGCGATCCTCTTCCCGAAGCGCGCCCCGATCGCCGCGCCGCACCCCGGGCTGGATCTCGCGAAGCCGGTCCATCATCGCGGTCAGGCGCGCGAGACGGCGGCGGCTCTCGGCCGTATCGCGGCGATCATCGCGCAGGTCGCGGCGATCGTCCCGCAGGTCGCGCACGTCGTCGCGCACGTCGCGGCGCGCCTCGTTCTCGCTGCGCCGCTCCTCCATCCGGTCGCGTGCCAGGTCGCGGCGCGCCTCGGCGGTCTCCTGACGAAGCAGCGCGTGAATGCGGTTCCGGAGCCGGCGCTCCTCTCTCCAGTCGCGGTCCGACCGCGCGCGATCGAGCTGAGCGATCAGCCGCGCCAGGCGCCGCACGTCCATCTGATCGGCGCGCAGGTCGCGCAGGTCCTGGCGCATCTCGCGATCGTCCTGCCGGACCTCGCGCCGATCCTGCCGGTCTTCGCGGCGGTCGGTTCTCGTGTCGTACCCCTGCGCTCCGGCGATTCCGGCCGCGAGGAGCAGGAGCGCGGCGCCAGCCCCGGTGATTCCGCGGCGCCACAGTGTGGTGGTCCTCATCGTGGATCTCCTCTCTCGATCAGTGACTTCGCGATTGCCGCACAACGGGTTCGGCGGGGCCTTGCCTCGAGCCCGCCGGTCGATCCGGGTGCATGGCAACTAGCGTGCCTTGGAATGGTCCGCCCGGCGCACGCCAGTGAGAAGAGGCTCGTCCATGGTGGTCTCGACGATGGGGCCGTATTTCTTCAGCATGGGGCGGAGCACGTCCGCCTTGCCCACCACGACGAACGTCAGATCGGACGCGGGAGGATAGACCCGCTGGATGACCGGCATCAAGGCCGCGGGATCGCGCACGGCTTCCACGCGCGCGGGATACTCCGTGACCTCGGTGAGCGGCAGATCGTGGTACGCCAGATCGGCGAGCGCGCCCGCGATCTGACCGTTGGTCTCGAACGCCGTCGGATACTGCCCCTCGATGTACTGCGTGGCCGAGCGGAGCGCCGGCCTGTCGAGTCCGGACGATCTCAGGCCCGCGAGGGTCGCGAGCGCGAGATCGATCGCCTTCTGCGTCGTCTCGGTCTTGGTGTAGCTGACCAGGGCCACCGCGCCCGGCTGCGTCGGCCTGGGGATGCGCGCGACCGCGCCGTAGGTGAGCCCCGACTTGATCCGGAGCGCCGTGTTCAGCATGGACGTGAAGCGGCCGCCGAAGGCGGTGTTCACGACGTCGATCGCGACGCGGTCGGGATCGGTACGCGAGACGCCGAGGTTCCCGATCCAGAAATAGCTCTGCGTGGCGTCCGGGCGGTTCACGAGGAGGACTCGCCTTCCGGTGCGTCGCGACGTCGGCGGCACGGCGGGCGCGGGCGAGGCCGCGGCGGGCCAGTCGCCGAGCGCGCTCCGCAGCTTCGCCTCCATGGCCCGCGCGTCGAAATCGCCCACAATCGCCAGGATCAGGCGATCGCCGCCGTAGTTCCGGCGGTAGCAGGCGAGCACGTCGTCGCGCGTGATGGCCGCGACCGTCGCTTCGTCCCCCGTCACCGGGCGGCCGTAGGGATGGGAGCCGTAGAAGTAGGCCGCGGCGTAGAGACCGAGCATGGAGTAGAGGTCGTCCTTCTGCGCCTTGAGCCCCTCGATCGTCTGCTCCTTCAGCTTCGTGAACTCGGAATCGGGAAAGGCCGGCTCGCGGAGGAGCGAGCGGATCAGCTCGATCATCAGCGCCTGGTCGCGCGCCATGAACTTCCCGGAGATCGTCGCCGTCTCCACGCCCGCGTCGGTCGAGAGATCGGCGCCCGCGCCGTCGACGACCGCCGCGATCTCCCGCGCCGATCGCTTCCCCGCCCCCTTCCGCAGCAGGTCCGCGGTGAGCGACGCGAGCCCCTCCTTGCCCGGGGGATCGGTGAGGTCGCCGGCGCCGCGGATGGTTCCGCCGAAGGAGATCAGCGGGACGTCGTGCCGCTCCGCCAGGATGAGCCGGGCGCCATTGGGAAGCGTCACCGTACGCGCCGGAGGCAGCGAGACCTTCGACGCGGCGGACGCCGCCGGCGGGGCCGGCGAGGTGGCCGCCCGGGTCGTGCCCGTCGCGAGCGCGCCCACGAGGAGGATTCCGAAAACCCCCGCGCGGGAGCTCAAGCCGCGCGTCCCGAAGCTCCGCGCCCGCGCCGTCATCGCGCACCTCCCGCGCGCGCCGGCGCGCCATCGCCCGCGCTGCGCGCTTCCTCGGGGACGAGCACGCCGACCGTCCGATTCGTCTCGACGAAGATCCGCTTCGCCAGCGCCTGCACGTCGCGCGCCTTCACGGCGGCGTAGCGCGAGGGGCTGGAGAAG